>JBDGZZ010000001.1:0-77339 GCA_039588335.1 Gemmatimonadota bacterium
GATTATGGGCTTGCACATCCGCGCTACGGTTATGAAGGCTTGAATCCCCGCCATTTTGAAAGCCTGCTCGCTGCTGTCCACGTCGTGGTAACTACCATCGAAGCACTCGGCCTTGAAGTCGACCACGGGTGAGCCGGCTAGCACACCTCGCTCCGCCGCCTCTTTGATTCCCTTGTCAACCGCAGGAATGTACTTCGACGGAATTGCGCCACCCACAATTGAGTTGACGAACTCGTAGCCGGTACCTCGAGGCTGCGGCTCTATGCGGATCCAGCAATCGCCATACTGGCCGCGTCCGCCTGTCTGCTTCTTGTGCTTGCCCTGGCCCTCGGCCTTCTTCTTGAAGGTCTCCCGGTACGCCACTCTGGGCTTGCCCAGTTCAGCGTGCACTCCGAACTTGCGTTCGAGCCGCTTCACGATCACTTCCAGGTGCCGCTCTCCGCGGCCACTGATCAGCGTCTGGCGCAGTTCCGCACTGAACCTGTGATCGAAGGTGGGATCTTCATCGTGCAGCCGTTGCAGACCAGTTGAAAGCTTATCTTCTTCCCCTCGCTTCGTAACGGCAACCGACAGCACGATCAACGGCTCCGGAAAGGGTATCTTGGACAGTACGACCTGCGTACCCTGCGTTGACAGAGTGTCGTTGGTGTGCGTGTCTCTGAGTTTCGCAACCACCCCAATGTCGCCTGCGTGCAATTCGGGGACCTCACCACGATCCTTGCCTTGAGCGACCGACAGGTGGTTCAGCTTCTCCACCACCCCTCGCGGTGCGTTGTAGACCTCCGTTCCGTTACCAATCTTGCCCGAGTGAATCCTGAACAACGAAACCTCACCAACATGAGGCTCGGAGACCGTCTTGAACACTTGGGCTACGAACGGACCGTCGTCTGTTGCATCCACACTGATATCTGCGGCATCTCCCCAAGTCTTTGCCGCAACGGTTGGTCTTTCCGTGGGGGCAGGAACCGCTTCAACCAGCTTGGAGAGCAGCGCACGCGTGCCGTAGGCGAGCTGCGCCGAGCAACACAGTAGGGGGAACAACTCACCAGTAGCCATGCCGACCTTCATTGCGGCAATAGCCTCGTCCCGGGATATCTCGTCACCACCCAAGTAGCGCTCTAGCAACGCGTCATCAGTTGTTGCAATTGTCTCGATCAGATCTTGTGAATACTGATCGAGACGATCCTTGTACTCGTCCGGAACTTCGACTTCATCGTACTCACCAGTCTTCGTTCCCTTCTTGTACATGTGACAGCGTTTGGAAAAAAGATTGATGATGCCGTGGAAGTCTGATCCCTCACCAACTGGTATTTCAATCGGGACAACCTTCGATGTGAGATTGTCTTTGATGTCCTTGTATACGCGCTCGAAATCCGCATGCTCCTTGTCGAGCATCGAGACAACGAATAGTCTCGGAATACCCCTCTCAGCAGCGTAGTCCCAAACCTTCTCAGTCCCTACCTCGACTCCGGATGTTGCCCCGACAACAATCAGGGCGGCGTCAGCAGCGTATATACCTGCCATCGCATCACCCGTGAAGTCCAGATACCCAGGAGTGTCAATGAGATTGATCTTGCTGTCCATCCACTCGGCATGCGCGAGCGCAAGGCTGATGGAATACTGCCGTTCGATTTCATCGGGAGTGTAATCGGTAAGAGCCGTTCCGTCGGGAACCGAGCCATGCCTCTTGCTGCTACCAGCCACAAACGCAAGTGCGTCAACCAAGCTGGTCTTTCCGCTTGCACCGTGTCCTACCACCGCAACGTTGCGGATGGCGTCACTTGCATAGACACGCATGTGCCACACCTCCTAAATCGGGACGAGGAACATGATCACAGGGTGCGGGGAAGTCAAATCACCACCTCGACGCTTGCCGGCGCGAGACGAGTTGCTGCCCCAGTCCGGGGTTGTCAGATCGTTGATCTCCCAGCTGACGGACGTTCACAGAAAGATCTCGTGACAGCTAACATCAATTGACACAATGAGATAAGCTGTCAAACCCAGTGCACACGAGTACCTCGGTTTCCCCAACTGCATACCGACTCCTTACTTCAGACTCAGAACGGCTGGTAGATTCTTTCCCATGAAGCTGCACGGCTCGACCGCCGTAATCTCGGGTGCCACTGAAGGCATCGGCCGTGCGATCGCGGTAATGCTGGGCACGCGAGGTGCCAAGCTTGCCATCTGCGCTCGAAGTGGCGACAAGGTGAAGGAGACGGTGGCTGCCTTGCAACGCGACGGTGTCGAGGTCGTAGGTTCCTCGTGCGACGTCTCAGATGAGGCTAGCGTCGCGGAGTTCGCTACCTTAGTACACGAGCACCTAGGCCCGGTTGACGTTCTGGTCAACAACGCGGGCGTCGGGCACATGGCTCCGGTTGACGAGTTACCCCTGGAACAATTCGACCAGACAATGTCGGTCAACGTACGCGGGCCTTTTTTGATGACTCGTGCTTTCCTGCCGGAGATGAAGCTGCGGACACGCGGCCAGATCGTGAACATTGCCAGTCTCGCCGGCCGCAACGGATTCCCCGGCGGAACTGCCTACTCCGCTTCGAAACACGCAGTGCTTGGCTTCTCGAAGTCTTTGATGCTGGAACTACGTCAATACGGCATCCGTGTCGTTGCTGTGTGTCCCGGCTCGGTCGTTACGCCGTTTTTCGACAAGTCCGGCATGGAGCTGCAGAGTCCAGAGAGGAAGCTGAGAGCGGAAGATGTAGCACAAACCGTCGTCACAGCGTTGGAACTGCCGGACCATGCCCTCATTTCAGAGCTCGACATCAGGCCGACCAACCCCTGAGCCCGCACAGTGGGCGGTGCGGAGAATGTACCCTATCTCAACTTGCCTCATCAGTTACATTGCCTGCCGAGCCAACTTCGAAAGATCGCCTGAGACGAATCGTGAACCCGGCCACAGACCCCTGGGCCGCACTTACTGCGGCCGCAGCCGAAGCAAAAGACGTTGAGGGATTTTGTGTACTGGCAGCTCGGGCTCTCCGAACCTGGGTGGGAGACGGGAGAGTAACAGTTAGCCATGGCGGTCCGTCCGCTAGCTGTTCTGCGGTAGCAGGCCATGCACCTGATGCTAGCGGCGAGGCGGGACAATGGTCGTGGACGGACGAGGCCGGGTTAACGGGCATCGATCTCGAGATCTGCCCCGCACTGCTACTGCCGGAGTCGCCAACGATCGAAACGCTGCTCGCGGCAACCGGCGCCTTGGCCAACCTGGTCGCCGATCGCCGTCTCGCCAGACAGGCTGCCGAACGGACAGACGCACTGCTGGATGCGAGCCCAATTCCGTTTGCCATTGTCAGCAGCACTGGAGAACTCATTCTAGTAAACCACGCGTTCGCCACCTTGGCCGGACGCAGTGATACCGAATCTCTCGCGATGAGTGCGCTGGCATCCCTGCCGTATTCCGAAGCGACTGCCCCGCCTGCAGACTTGCTGAATGCAGCCGAGGCAGGTGTTTCTTGGACCGGCGTGGTGACGCTGCAACTCGGAGAGAACGAGAGGTCCTGCAACGCTGCGCTGACCCCGATGAGTGGCGAGTCCAACGAACTGCTGCTGATGCTGCACGACCGCACCGAGGAATGGTCGGCTCAGAGGGAGGTCATAGCGCGTGAGAAGCTGGCAACGGCCGGTGAGATAGCCAGTGGAGTTGCGCACGAAGTGAACAACCCGCTTGCTGCAATACGAATCGAGGCCGAACTCATCGCCGCGGGCTCAGATGAAGACACGGCGGAGTCAGCCAGGGTGATCATGCGGGAGGTGGATCGTGCCTCGCACATCGCTAAGACACTAATTCACCTCACTCGCAGGTCGGACCGCGAACTGCGCCCGATACAGGTCAACGATCTGCTGCTGGAGGTCATTGACCTCCGATCCCAACTCGACAACTGGACACACATACAGGTGAAAACCAGGCTGGAAACCAACCTTCCGATAATAATGGGACCGATGACCGACCTTCGGCAGGTGTTCTTCAACCTGATCACGAACGCCGAAGACGCTATTGAAGGTCATCAGAATGCCGTGATCGAGGTGGGATCGGAATACGATGATGACGCGGTTCGGATCAGCGTGTCGGATTCAGGCCACGGAATCCCGGTTCCCATGCGCCAACGCATTTTCGACCCCTTCTTCACCACAAAGGATCCTGACAAGGGGTCCGGGTTAGGGTTGAGCTTGAGCCACGGAGTGGTCGCTGAGCTCGGTGGAAAGATATGGGTCGAGGAAAGTCAGCTGGGAGGAGCCCGATTCATAGTCCAGTTTCCGCTCACAACGGCTCGCTGGCGCGCGTGATTGGGCCATGTGTCACGAGCACATGGGTCGTGTCGGTCGGACATAAGTTGACAGCCCTCCCGGGACCTCAACGAGATACTTCGTCGTTATGGGCAGTGGACCTGATCTGAGGACATGCTACTAGTGGCCGTACTGTTCCTGCTACACGTGGGCGCCTCGCTGGTACTGGCGGCTTTCGGTTACCACCGCCTCACGCTGGCCCTGCGCTATCTGAAGTACGTCGGCAAGAGAACCCGAGAGGTGAGGCGAGCAGAGACCGACTGGCCAACGGTGACCGTACAAATTCCCCTATACAACGAGCGGTACGTTGCCGAAAGGGTCATCGCAGCGGCAGGGGCGCTGGAGTACCCCAGATCATCGATAGAAATTCAGGTTCTCGATGACTCCACTGACGAGACATCGTCTGCTGTCATCACGTTGGCGCAGCGACTCCGTCGAGACGGAATACGAATCGAACACATCCGACGTCGAGATCGTAACGGTTTCAAGGCAGGTGCTCTGGGAAACGGCCTGAAGCGCGCACGAGGCGAACTCATTGCCATTTTCGATGCCGACTTCGTCCCACAGCCAGACTTCCTGAGACGTCTTGTTGGGGAGTTCTCCGATCCAACCGTGGGAATGGTTCAGGCGAGGTGGGGTCATCTGAACGCCAATGCCTCACTCTTGACCGAGATCCAATCGATCCAACTCGACGCTCACTTCACGATCGAACACGGCGTCCGGTGTGCGACTGGTTGCTTCTTCAATTTCAACGGCACAGCGGGAGTCTGGCGGAGGCGGGCTATCGAGACGGCCGGTGGATGGCAGGCGGACACACTAACCGAAGACCTCGACCTGTCCTACCGAGCGCAGATGGCTGGCTGGCGTTTCGTGTATCGCGACGACGTGGCGGCCCCCTCAGAGCTTCCTGTGGAGGTAGCGGCGTACCGCATACAACAGCAACGTTGGGCGCAGGGAGGCGTGCAGACTGCCCTCAAGATCTTTCCTGCGTTGATGCGCTCCAACGTCGCTGCGCGAATCAAACGTGAGGCATGGTGGCACCTGACGGGCCGCTTCGCATACCCAGTCTTCGTCACGCTTGCTGTCGCCGGTTTGTCGCTGGGCTGGATTGCCGGTACTGACTACAGGTTATGGCTCTACGGAGTAGACGGTTTTCTACTCACGTTCGCAACAGCGTCCATTTGCTTTTTCTACGGAGTTGCCGCAAGAGCACGAGGGCGGTCGGGCTGGATGGGGTGGTTGAGACTCGTCCCGGCAGTCATGGTGCTCGGGGCCGGAATCGCACTGAGCCAGTCTATCGCAGTCGCCAAGGGAATACTCCGGCGTCCGACACCCTTTAGGAGAACGCCGAAGTACAACCAGAATGGCGCCGGTGACGGCGCTTGGAAAGCGGCTTCATATCGGATCTCAGCGGGTGGCACTGCGGTTGTGGAGATAACCGCCGGCCTGGCAGTACTGTGCTTGGGAGTCTTCGCTACGTTGAACAACGTAGTGGTACCACCGGGACCAGTGGTCCTGTTCGGGTCGGGTTTCTTGCTCACCGGTGGTGCTGCACTGATGCAGCATGGCAGCAAACGACGACCTGGGCATCTGCGGGCTCGCCCGGGTTGGGACCCGAGCGGGAAGGCGGCCGTTGGTGACCGTTGCGCGTAGGCTTGTGTCCCTGGCGCAGTTCAAGAAGGGATCCCCCTAAGTGGAACACCTGGTAATCGAACTCGCAGCGTTGATTGCTCTCGGGATTGGCGCGAGTTGGCTGTCCTGGCGTCTTCGAGTCCCGTCAATACTGCTACTGCTCGTTGTGGGATTCGTGGCCGGCCCGGTTGGTGGCTTTCTCGATCCCGACGCGTTGCTCGGGAATCTCTTATTCCCTCTGGTATCGCTCTCGGTCGCTGTGATCCTGTTCGAGGGTGGCCTGAGTTTGGACATAGCGGAGTTACGTGACATCGGACGTGTGATCCGTAACCTTGCGACCGTCGGTGTCCTACTCACGTGGGTCGGTTGCACTATTCTCGCCCACCTACTACTGGGATTCGACCTCGGATTGGCCACCCTTCTTGGGGCAATTCTCGTCGTCACCGGCCCCACGGTTATCATCCCATTGCTGCGGTTCGTTCGACCGTCTGCTCGTGTCGGTTCGACAATCAAGTGGGAAGGGATCGTCAACGACCCAATCGGGGCGATCCTGGCCGTACTCGTGTTCGAGGTGATCGCGGCGGGCGGACTCAGTCATGCTACGGGTGCCACATTAGGTGTGCTACAGGCACTCGGTGCCGGCATAGGATTCGGGTTACTCGGTGCCGCCTGCCTCATTTTCCCGCTTCGGCGCTACTGGATCCCCGATTTTCTCCAGAACCCCGCGGCTCTGGCGGTAGCAATAACCGCCTTCACCTTGTCCAACATGGTGCAGACGGAATCGGGACTGTTAGCTGTGACAGTGATGGGATCAGCTCTGGCAAGCCAAAAACTCGTGCCCGTGAATCACATAGTGGAATTCAAAGAGAACCTCCGTGTTCTCCTGATTTCCGTTCTCTTCATAGTTCTGGCGGCCCGGGTCCCGATTGCGGCGTTGGAAGGCGCTACCGTACAGGGAGTGTTGTTCCTGATAGGTCTCATCGTTCTGGTGCGCCCGTTGGCTGTCTTAGCCGCGACCTGGACGACCAAGTTGACGTGGCAGGAACGGGTCTTCATCGGTGCGGTGGCCCCGCGCGGCATCGTCGCAGCAGCCGTGTCGTCCATTTTCGCGCTCGAGTTGACCCGGATCGGATATCCAGGCGCAGAGCGGTTGGTCACCGTCACGTTCATCGTCATAGTGGGCACCGTAGTCGTGTACGGGCTATCGGCCGCTCCAGTGGCCCGCAGGTTGGGTGTCGCTTCTCCCAACCCGCAGGGGTTGTTGATCGTCGGCGCCGATGCCTGGGTCCGGTCACTCGCACAGTTGATCACAGAATCGGGATTCAGCGTGTTGCTCGTAGATTCAAACTGGACGCATGTCACTGCAGCCCGCCGCATTGGTCTCCGAGCGAATTACGGGAACATCCTGGCCGAACAGGCGATGGACGAGTTAGAGCTAGACGGAATAGGCAGGCTCCTGGCTTTGACCTCCAACGACGAGGTCAACTCCCTGGCAGCCCTACATTTTGGAGACGTGTTCGGTCGGTCCAGAGTGTTTCAACTGCCTGTTGCAGTTGAAGCACCGGGCAACCGCGAGCTGGCTATACCACAGCATCTGCGTGGTAGGACACTCTTCGGAAATGGGGTTACTCACCACGAACTCAGCGAACGTCATGGCCGAGGGGCCGTGTTCAAGCGTACCACACTCACTGATGAGTTTGGGTACGAAGCTTTCCAGGCCCGCTATGGCGAGACGGCGATCCCCATGTTCCTCCTCAAGTCACCAGGGGACCTCAGTGTAGTAGCCGCGGCGGATAAGCAATCCCCTAAGCCGGGGCTCACGCTGATCAGCCTCGTGGGGCCAGAGGACGACACGGTGGGACGCCGTGAATCATGACTAGTCATGGGCAAACGGGGGAGAACCTGCAGCACTGCATTCGGCCGTGCTTCTCTTCCTCACCGCGGCGGGTGGCGGTAGCTTCAGCGTAGACATGCCCGACAAACCAAAGGAATCCTAGTGCAATACATTCGCTGGCTCCCGGTATTGGTTTTACTGGCATCACTGGCGACCGAGGGCGGATCAGCTCAAAGCAGAGCCCTGTTTGTTTACGCACAGGGCGGCCGTGACCTGCCGCTCAGCCACTTGAGCGATTCTGGTGATAAACTGCGCGCTGGTTGGATGACCGGTGCAGGTGCCGGCTTGCAGCTGAGCTCCAACCTGGCATTCAGAGCCTCGTTCGCCAAGATTGAAAACGCCTACGAGGGAACCGAACTGGATATCGTGGATTCCACATTCGTGCAAACTCTGGTGAGCTTCGACTTGCAGGCGGGAATACCGACGTCGATCGGCTTCGTCCCTTACTTCATAGCCGGAGCTGGGTGGATCCAGGTCAATCCGGATGACGTGTCTCTTGACGAGTTCACCAAGTTCGCAGGAAGATTGGGGACCGGGATCAACTACGTCTTCGACAACAGTTTTTTGGCGCTGTTTGCGGAACTAGACACCTGGTTCTACCACTTCGACGAATACGGATTCAATCGGATTCAATACGATCTCACAATCATAGGAGGGATTGTGGTAGCCATTCCTTTCTGAGTACGTCCTCCACATTCACCACGCCGGGAACAAACTCGAAGCAGAGGGGCTTGCTACTTACGAGAGAGTGTCAGCAGGATCGCATTCGCGAGCCCCAGAAGGACGAGCGCAATTCCCAACCTCCCCTGGCGCTCTGCAATCTTGGCAGCCCCGGCCAGGACAAAGAAGAAGACCGCAAGCGCCATGAACCAATCTCCCAAGCTCCAAGAACGCCAAATCACGACTTCCTCCTTCTGTTCTTGACGTGAGATGGTCCTAATCTACGTCCCGCTTGGCAGACCTCCTAGGAACGCCCATTCAGCACCGGTTCAGTCCCCTTCACGGATCTGGTTCCAGCCTCGAGAAGCCACTCGAGAGGGTAGGCTTTCGCAGGCCAGCTTTTGGAGGAGGGGCCGGTGGCCTCTGAGTTCCATCGCCGATCTCGCCTATTCCCCACCGACATCAGGCAGCCTCAATTAGGCTGCGGGTCATCTCTTGAGGTGAATCGCAATAGGAGTTAACCTCACGACGGGTGCAGGGCACGTCCCCAACATTAGTCGCCGGGAAGAGGCTGCGATTGCCGAGAGGTCGACCATGACTTGGAAGCCGATTGTGGCTGGTGTGGATGACAGCCCCGAGGGTGTCCGATCAGCAGACCTTGCTTGGGCCATGGCAGAACGGGCTGGTACGAATTGTTATCTGGTGCACGCGGCACGCGAGTACTGGGCGACTTCCGGCGGCACCGACATCCCGATCGATGTCGGTGCCATGAACCGGGCTGTACTGCAAATCGCACACGAACGACTTGCCGAGGCTCTTACGCCGTCCATGCCTGAAGAGGCGATGGCTGCGCTCGAGGTGAGGCTAGGAAGGGCAGCCGTACTGATCAGGGAGGTCGTCGCAGAACGCGATGCAGGACTGGTGGTGCTGGGCGCGAAACACCACCCCGCCGTGACACGATGGATCGGCGGGAGCACGGTCCACAACGTGGTCCGCACTTCCCGAGTCCCGGTCATGGTCACGCGCACCGAGGAACCGCAAATCCAACGAGTATTGGCGGCCGTGGACGTGTCCGACGCCGCGACCCAAACTGTGGGCGAGGCCAGGAAACTGGCCCGGTTGTTCGGAGCCGAGCTTCGCGTAATGCACGCGGTCGAGCCACTCCCGCTAATCGCAGCTCTTCCCGTTGCTCTCGACCAGGACGCCTACTATAGACTTTCGGAGGAGCAATTCCAGGAAGCGGTCACAGTTTTCACCGAGGATGGTGACATGTCGTACGTGGTGCGGCGTGGCGCAGCGGAAGAGGAGGTGGCTCTGGAGGTCAAAGAGTGGGGAGCTGACGTGCTAGTAGTAGGATCGCACGGAAAGGGGTGGGTGGACCGCTTGCTGGTAGGTAGTACGACGGAGCGATTGCTGAACCATCTTCCGACCACAACACTTGTGGTACCTATCACGGAAACGTGAGATTCTGGGTAATTGCGCCTATCGTCGAGGATGCGCATACCAGTTACGATCGAGCATGATTGTAAAGCAACTGATGCAATCGGACCTTCGCCTAGTCTTCGACTATCAAACCGTCGCAGAGGCTGTCGTAATGCTAGCCGAGGAACATATTCACGGATTGCCTGTGGTCGACAGACACGACCGGCTGGTAGGTGTGCTGTCCACCAGTGACGTTCTCGAGGCGGCTGCCGAATGCGCGGAAGCCGACGAGCGCAATGATCTCTTCGAGCAAACCCTCGTTTCCGAGATCATGACATCGCGCCCCAAGACGATAAGGCCGGATGCGGATGCCAAGGAAGCTGCCAAGCAGATGCTGGCTCTCGATGTGCACCGCCTCTTTGTCGAAGTAGATGGGGATTTAGTGGGTGTGATCTCCCAAAGCGACATTGTGCGCGCCGTTGCGATTGCGAAGATCTAGGCGCCGTAAAACACGAAGAATCCCAGTCAAACCGCTTTGATGGAGTGCACGAGGACCTCCGTCAACGTCCCTCCCCGTCGCCGCACGGCGGGATTGGAGTCGGAGCGGAGCTGATTAGACACAGTATCTGTAACTGAAGTCTTAACCAAGTACGCTGGCCGCTATGGTGCAGAAGAGAACAGACGACACCGGACGGATTTGGTCCCGCATCGAGCAACTTTCACGGGCCGCGATGCGAATCACGGCGGAGCATGACTTGGATCGTGTGCTCCAGGAGGTGACGGATTCCGCCCGTGACGTGATTGGTGCCCGATACGCAGCACTTGCTGTGTTGGACCCGAAGGGCAAAGGAGTATCAACCTTCGTCACCAGCGGTGTGACGCCAGAAACGCACAACAAGATCGGTTCAGCCCCAGGAGGAAAGGGTGTTCTGGGACTTCTCATCACAGATCCGCGACCGGTCCGAGTTTCTAATCTGTCGCAGCATCCTCACGCCTCAGGGTTTCCGACTCACCACCCTGAGATGAAGTCGTTTTTGGGAGTGCCCATTCTCGGCCGTGAGGCACCGATAGGTAACCTCTATCTCACAGAGAAGGTGGACGGTCCTGAGTTCAGCGAGGAAGATGAGGCGGTCGCAGTAATGCTGGCGGGTCACGCCGCAGTCGCTGTTCAGAATGCTCGGTTGTACGAACAGGAAGTTCGACTGTTAACCGAGCTAAAGAGCATGCAGAGATCACGTGATCGATTCTATGCCATGATCAATCACGAGCTGCGCAACGCACTGACTGCAACGTACGGTTGGGCAGACTTGTGGCTCCGTAAATTTGCCGACAGCCCACCCAGAGAAGCAATCGAAGTCTACGAGTCAGCTGAGCAGACCCTGACGCTGCTGGAAGACCTGCTGCAACTCAGCCGACTGGACGCCGACAAGCTTCCACCTCAGATACAGGACACAGACGCATTCGGCGTTGTGAGTGATGCGATCCGATCAGTAGAACCCGCGGCAGAACGCAAGAGTGTCAACATTGAGACCACCGGCAAAGTCGATGAGACTACATGCCGTACTGACCCACAGCGAGTACGTCAGATATTGATCAACCTCCTGACGAACGCAGTGAGGCACAGCCCGGCAAAAGAGACCATCACTGTCGACATTAGAGCGGATGACGACTCAATGCGGTTCGACGTCGTCGATCGTGGAGAGGGTATTGCAGCCGAGGAACAGGCTGCAATTTTTGAAGCTTTCGAGAGGGGGCGTGAGCAGAAGGAGCGCGGAACTGGACTTGGATTGACCCTATCGCGACAGCTCGCTCGGCTATTGGGAGGGGAGCTGAGCGTCGAGAGTCGCCAAGGTCACGGAGCCAGATTCATCGTCAGACTGCCGCGCTATTCTGAGAGTTCATGAAGACGAATTAACAGATGATTCAGCCGGGTCTCACCGCATCGTAGGTAGGGTTCGATTCATGAGGGTACTTGTAGTAGAAGACGACCGTAAGGTCGCTGGTTTCATCCAGATGGGCTTGCGCGAAGAGGGATACGCAGTCGACGTCGCCAAGGACGGTGATGAAGCGACGACTCTGGCGCACGTCAACGATTATGATGCCATCCTCCTCGACATCATGTTGCCGAGGAAGAACGGGTTGCAGGTAGCGTCTGAGCTACGCCGGGAAGGCCGCAAGACTCCGATCTTGATGCTCACAGCGCGGGATTCAACCGAAGACGTTGTACGCGGACTCGATGCCGGCGCAGATGACTACCTATCGAAACCGTTCCGGTTTGACGAATTACTAGCCCGCTTGCGAGCCTTGATAAGACGCGGCGGTTCGACGCGTCTCGAACGGTTGACCTACGGTCCGTTGGAACTAAACCGCATGAAGCATCAGGCACGCACCGGCGCGCACGTACTGGATCTGACGCCTCGTGAGTTCCAACTGCTCGAACACTTCATGCTTCACCCAGAGGAAGTGGTGCGGCGGACTGAGTTATTGGAAAAAGTCTGGGACATGCACTTCGATCCCGAGAGCAATGTGGTTGACGTACACGTGGGTAATCTACGCCGCAAGCTCCGGGAGGCAGGATGCAGTGACCTCATTCAGACGGTCCGCGGTGTGGGTTTTTGCCTGAAGACCAACGACGCTGACAACTAATGCGGTCGCTCCGCCGCACCCTCGCGGTGCGGTTATCCCTCACCATCTTCCTAGCACTCCTGCTCATCTCTCTGTGGGCATTTCTAGGCACCCACTACAGTTTGAGCCGTCAGCTTGATGAATCCCTGAAATCCACTCTGCAACTCGAGGCTGCCATGCTCGCAGCCCGAATTCCAATTGGAGTCCAACCCAGCTCGAACGACTTAGACACGTATATCCGCCAAGTCAATCGGTTCGTGACCGTGCGCGATTCGTTTGGTGTAGTGCAGTCCGCCAACAGTTCCTTCGCCCTCAACGTACCTGTAGACCGAGAGAACTTCGCCAGGGCAATAGCCGGCGAACAGAAGCTCACGACCCAATCCTGGGGGACGCGGCGAATCAGATCGCTGTATGCGCCGGTACCAGTCAACAGCGTGGCCGGCTCAGCCGTGATACAGGTCGCTGCCTCACTAGAACCACTAGTCGAAGTGGAGCGTCGGATCTTCTTTCTAATGCTGGGTACGGTCTTGCTGGGCACTGCCGCGACGATCGTTGGGGCGGGTTGGTTAGCCGGCTCAGCGGTGTCTCCGATAGCCGCCGTTACAGCCCAGGCAGAAGCGATAACGCCGGGAATCGTGGGGAATCGGATAACTGCCCACGCTGATGTGGCCGAGTTCAAGGGATTGGTGGGAGTGCTGAACCGAATGCTCGAGCGGCTCGAAGGAGCGCTGCAGCAGCAGAGACGCATAATAGCCGATTTGGGACACGACCTCCGTACTCCTCTCACGGCCATGCACGGAGAACTCGAAGTAGCCTTGCGCAGCGACAGGAGCCCCAAGGAGTACCGCGCAGTGCTCGAAAGTTGCCTGGAGGAGGTTGAGCACCTGAGCTCCATAGGAGAGGCGTTGGTGCTTCTGGCCCGAATCGAAGCTGGGGAGCTCACTCCAGAACTCAGCTCCACCGATCTTTCGATTCTGGCTGAAGACGCCGCCAGCCGGGTCCGGTCTAGGTCCGAAGGAAGGGACATTACGGTCAGGGGACCCCCGGGAGAGAGCGCCTTGGCGCATGTGGACTCCAAAATGATCGGGCTAGTTTTGGATCACCTCCTGTACAACGCAATCCAGCACACTCCCGAGGGTACACACATCGCGGTCACCGTGGTCACCGGTGACGGCAGAGCGATAGTCTCGGTTGAGGACAGCGGACCTGGCATTCCCGACGATCTGCTACCCCACTTATTCGAGCGGCTGTATCGCACTGACAAGGCCAGGACCAGATCCGCCGGTGCGGGACTGGGCCTCACGATCTCCGCAGCCATCATCGATGCACACACAGGATCGATCCAAGCCTCCCGCAGTGACCTTGGCGGACTCAAGGTCTCTCTTAGACTACCCCTGGTGAGCCAACAGCAGCGGGAACCAAAGGACGGGTAGCGCAGAAACTCGGGTGCTGGGTAGCTTTCTAGCCTGGTTACTGCTGGGGGACTGGCTTTCGCTGAGCGCCACGAGCCCTCAGCCCGACGGATCGTGTACTAGGAGGTAACAAAAAGTGAAGACGTTTATTACACGCCTGGCGCTACCCGTGTGTGCGCTGGTATTCGTTGCTTCTACCGCAACCGCGCAGGTCAAGCAGGAATCCACTCCGACTGGGGTCACCGAAAAGACGATCGCCGAGGGTGAGGCTCTGTTCAAGGGAGCGGGAATCTGCTTCACCTGCCATGGTCAGGACGCCAAGGGCGTACCCGGACTGGGCGCAAACCTCACCGATGATGAGTGGACCCAAGCCGACGGCACGTACGAGTCCATCATCGAGACCATCACGAAGGGTGCCACCTCGTCAACCGGCGCCGTCATGCCACCTCGAGGCGGCCCCAGTCTCACCGACGAGCAGGTAAATGCAGTAGCGGCTTATGTTTGGAGTCTCAGTCACAAGCCAGCCAAATAACTGACCCGCCTACGATAAGGCTCATGGCGATCCCGCAGACAGGCTCTGCGGGACCGCTCTCTCGTGTCGTCCGGAGACTGTGACGCGGGGTTGGCACTCAAGAATTATGAGTGAACTTCATGTTGCCTATGAGCTTCTTATTTAAAGGACGCTATCTATCATCTTCTCATGGAAATATCTTCTTTTGTGCGTCCGGGACCTGATAGGCATGAGTTCAAGGCACCGGTCGAGGACCCGCACAGGTTGGGACACCGACCGGTATCTTGCAGCGTCGCCCACCGCCAGGCGGACACTACTCAGGTACCTCAAGACATAGGAAAACGAGATGAGTTCCAGACATCATTTGGCGCTTTTGATCGCGTTTGCGTTGTGTATCGGTTGCTCCGGAGAGGGAGCAGAAGGGGAAGGATCTACGGTTGAGACGGCGCAGCCAGCACCAGAGGACCCACCCTCTTCTGGCCAACCCACGGGCAACGTCGACGCGGAGCTGGCCGATCGCGGACAATCCCTATTTCAATCGAAGGGTTGTATCGGATGCCACACGATTGGCAGTGGACGCCTGACCGGCCCCGACCTCATGGGTGTCGTCGAGCGTCGTGAGTTCGATTGGATCATCGCGATGATGACGAATCCAGACTCGATGGTAAAGGAAGATCCGGTCGCCAGACAGCTCTTTGCCGAATACATGACGCCCATGCTGAACATGGGAGTTAACACGGACGACGCCAGAGCGATCTACGAGTTCTTGCGGCGCGACGGACAGTAGGAGCCATCCCTCAGGGTTCGACGGTTCTGGCTGCTTGCTCCCTCGTCCTCTGGACAATCGTTCCGGGAATGGCCGGACTTCGCTTCTTCAGGAAAGTGTGGCAGCCGATAGGGGATTGGCCACGTCTAGCCGGCAATCAGGCGCCAAACCTGTGCAACCAAGAAACAAACGACTAACCCCATAAACACGGGTAAAACCGTTGCCACCGAAGTCCACTTTGCGCTCTTGGTTTCCCTGTAGATCGTGTATATCGTGGTCGAGCACGGGTTGTGGAGCAGGCTGAACAACATCAAACTGATTCCGGTGAGCGCCGTCCAACCCGCGTCACGCAATATCGTTCCAGTTGCCACCGTAGATCGCTCGAACATCACACCCGCACCTTCTCCAACCGCATCATTGCCGAGCGTTAGAACCGTCAGCATGAGGATGGTCGGAATCACGATCTCGTTGGCGGGAATGGCCACGATATAGGCGAGCAAAATGACGCCGTTCAGTCCTATCAACAGCCCGAATGTGTCGAGCCGTAAGGCCACCTGTTCGGCGATGCTCAAACCGCCGATGGAGATATTTGAAACCAGCCAGATCACTGCCCCCGCCGGCATCGCAAAGAGAACAGCACGCCAGAGTACGATCAATGTCCGATCGATCACGGAGGTGTACAGGGTCTGGAGAACACGCGGTGGCCTATAGGGTGGGAGCTCGAGGCTGAAGGTCGTCGCCTCTCCCTGCAGCACCGTACGGGACAGCATCCAAGATGCAACCAGCATCATGGCCACACCGAGCACTGCCACACCCACCACTGCGGTTGCTGACACAAATCCTGCCACGTGTGCCGGCACCAAGGCGCCAATGAAGATCGACGCAATCAGTATCTGAGTGGGCCACCGCCCGTTGCAGAGCGAGAAGTTATTGGTGATGATCGCAATGAGCCGCTCGCGGGGACTGTCAATCACCCGCGTTGAGACAACTCCAGCCGCGTTGCACCCGAAACCCATGCACATTGTGAGCGCCTGTTTTCCGTGCGCTCCCGCCTTCTGAAATAGCTTGTCCATGTTGAATGCAACGCGCGGCAGGTAGCCAAAATCCTCCAGCAGCGTGAAGAGCGGGAAGAAGATCGCCATCGGCGGAAGCATCACACTGATTACCCACGCTGTCGCAAGGTAAACCCCGTCGAACAAGAACCCATCAATCCACCAGGGCATGCCGACCGCGGCGGCGATGCTCTTGAGGAACGGATGCACAGTGTCCAACAGTACCGCGGCGAGCATCTGTGATGGCACGTTCGCTCCGGCTATGGTGAGCCAGAATACGGCGGTCAAGATCAGCAACATGATCGGGAATCCCGACCACCGGCTAGTAAGCAACCGATCGAGGGTCCGGTCGAAGTCGAACTTGGCTCGTGTCAAGCCCTTTATTGTGCACCGTTCTGCAATCCGCTCAGCTTCCGAGTAGATGCTTTCCGCAAGCAAGTCGTGGAAGTCCGGGCTCAGCTTCCACCGCAGGGCCTGCGCTTGGTCAATAATCGCAGAGCGCCCGTCGGACGGTGCAATCGGGTCGGCCGAGGGAGCTTCTGTCGCTTCTGGGTGCCGGTCACCGTCGGTCAGATCACCCAGATCCCCCGAAAGAACAGCAGCCTGTATCCTCGAATCGGCGTTCAGAAGTCTGTGAGCCACCCAGCGCGAGTTGGGAAGGTTGGGAAACGCAGATTCGATCGGTTCGGTAAGGGCACCAACAGCTGCCTCCACATCGGCTGGATGTCGCTGGATTCGAAACGGGCTCGTCTGCAATTGACCAGACGCGACACGATCAATCGTCTCCAGCAACTCGGGTATTCCCTGACTCCGCCGTGCCACCGCCGGAACGACCGGCACGCCAAGCTCTCGCTCGAGGCGCTCTACATCGATTCCAATCCCATGTCGCCGGGCCTCATCCATGAGATTCAGACATATGACCGCTCTATCCGTGATCTCGAGTATTTGCAGTACCAGGTTGAGATTGCGCTCGAGTCGCGTTGCGTCCACAACGGCAACGGTCACATCCGGCTGGCCGAACAGGATGAAGTCACGGGCAACTTCCTCGTCAACACTGCCGGCGTGCAGAGAGTAGGTCCCCGGCAGATCGATGACTTTCACCCGCTTTCCCTGGTGATCGAAGCCGCCCTCAGCTCGCGCAACCGTCTTGCCCGGCCAATTGCCGGTATGCTGTTTGAGGCCTGTCACTGCGTTGAAGACGGTGCTCTTCCCCGTATTCGGGTTCCCTGCCAGCGCGATCAGGTAATCCCACCGGTCCGGTCGGATTCCCAGCTTGACCAGATTGTCCGCCCTGTGAGCGCCGCATCCAGCGCAGTGACCGGTAACCGCGGGGATGGCCACGTCAGTTTCCCCCGCTCGGTCCAGTTCGGTCAACGTAGATCCAATCTGCTTGCTGTCTGCGCAGAGCTATCAGGGCGCTCCGGATGCGATACGCCACCGGATCCCTCAGGGCACCCTCCAATTCGGCAGTGATTACGGTGCCAGGTACAACGCCTAGATCAAGTAACCGCCGACGCTGTGGCCCTTGGCACGCATGCGCGATCTGGACCACCGTGGCTGACTCACCGGCACGCAACGAGCTGAGCTTCTCGTACGGTCCCGCCCCAATTTCCTCTGTCGGAAGAGGAAGAACGGTGATGTTGGTGGCGGCTACCGGCTCGAGTTCCCTCACCTCGCCATCAGCTGCGAACCGAATCACATCCGGTGATGTGTCGAGTAGTTCCACACGCATGAGTGGGGCCAGGTCTGCGGAAACGAGCTTTTCAAACACTTCGCGGGGCTCGTCCTCGAGGTGGACGATTGTGCCGACATCACCTGCACGCAGCGAAGTCAGTGCCACACCGGTACGGGGCGGCAGCTCGCCCTTGGCCGTGGGAATGGGATCCCCGTGAGGATCGTAGACCGGGTGTCCCATCCTCGCGGCGAGCTCGTCGACCTCAGCTACCGCAAGCATGTGTTCGAGCCGTTCGGCCTCGTCATGCCAGTCGGTTGGGCTCACGTTCGTGCGGTCGGCCAAGTATCGCTCCCACAGCCGGTGGGTCCTGAGGATCCGCAGCGCGTACTCTCTGCCGGGCTCCGTCAACCGCAGTCCCTCACCGCTCGAATGAACCAACTCCAGTGTCTCTAGCCGGCTGGCCAGCCGTACTGCCATCGCCCGTGAGATCTCCAACGCCCCAGCCAGGCTGGCTACTGTCGTCACGCGACCTGAATACTCCTCGTTGTATGAGTGCTTCAGAGCATCCTCGATGCGCACGCGCTCGGTCATCCGCAGAACTCGTGTCAGGCGGACGGCGAGGCCATGCCGTGGCCAAAAGAGGACCAGTAGAACGGCAGCCGCGATTGTGAACCAAACGAGAGCAAGGGCTGGATCGGCCATAGCTACTTACATTCTAGAGAATTAGGTGTGCCTAAGATTAAGGTTTGGGGCCGGTAACGCAATAGGCGCTGAGCGACATGCGAAGCAGAAAACCGGCGACGCCAATATCTTCTCAACCTATGGAACCATTCCGAATCAAGGCCGTCGAGTCGATTCCGTTCACCACTCGCGCGGAGCGCGAGGGTGCGCTCCGGGAGGCGGGATACAACCTCTTTAACATTCCCTCCAACCTCATCACAATCGACTTGCTGACTGACTCCGGAACGTCGGCTATGTCCGACCGACAGTGGGCTGCGCTGATGGTCGGAGACGAGTCGTACGCGGGGAGCCGGAACTATTTCAGGTTCGAACAGACCGTGCGGAGAATAACGGGATACAAGAACGTGATCCCAATGCATCAAGGGCGGGTCGCCGAAAACCTGTTGTTCTCCAACTGTGTGCGGACTGGCGACCACGTGCCGAACAACATTCATTTCGACACCACCAGGGCCAACGTGGAGCACAACGGTGGAGTAGCAGTCGATTGTGTCGTAGACGAAGCATACGACCCGCTGGTAGAGGTACCGTTCAAAGGCAACATGGACCTGGCCAAGCTGGATCGAGTGCTGGCATCTGTGGGTCGCGATCGTATCCCGCTGGTGCTACTCACAATCACAAACAACTCGGGTGGTGGGCAGCCGGTTAGCCTCGAGAACGCCGCGAAAGTATCGGAATGGTGTAGATCGAACGGGATCCCCTTCTTCTACGATGCGTGTCGTTTTGCAGAAAACGCATTCTTCTGCAAGGTCCGAAGCGACCTCAATGAGGGTATCCCGGAGATAGCCCGGCAGTTCTTCGACATGGCCGACGGGTGCACCATGTCTGCGAAGAAGGACGGTTTGGTGAACATGGGTGGATTCGTTGCCCTAAACGACGATGCGATGACCGAGAAGGTCACCAACATGCTCATCCTGATCGAAGGATTCCCCACATATGGAGGGCTGGCCGGCCGAGACCTCGAAGCAATGGCACAGGGGTTGGAGGAGGTGCTGGACGAGCGTTATCTCGCTCATCGCATCGGTCAAGTTAGAGAGTTCGGCAAGTCCCTCATCAATGCCGGAGTGCCAATCGTGTTGCCCGTGGGGGGTCATGCAGTGTACCTGGATGCACGGCGTTTCTTGCCTCACATACCACAGGAACAGTTTCCGGCGCAAGCTCTCACCTGTTCGCTCTACCTCGAAGGTGGGATCAGAGCCGTGGAAATCGGTGGACTCATGTTTGGTGAAGATGGAACCTGGCCCGAACTCGAGTTGGTTCGACTGGCAGTTCCACGAAGAGTATACACCAAGAGCCACCTCGACTACGTTGCGGCAGTAGCGACGAAATTGTTTCAAGAAAAGGAATCGATTGGCGGCCTGAAGATCACGCATGAAGCGCAAGTATTGAGGCACTTCACCGCGCGACTGGAGCCACTCTAGTTTTGCGAGGCAGTCCAAATCCCGCTTAACACATGAGGACATGAGCAAACGGAGAATGCAGTCTATCACGCTGGCAACAGCCATGGCAATCCTCTTACTCGGCTGCAGCGGTGGCGCGCCCTTTGGCACGGTTGAGATTGGTGATCTGACGGTGGATGGAGAGGTAGATCCGGACTACCTCTTCCTACAGCTCGGCCAACTCGACCCACGCTTTGAAGCATGTTATGTGAGAGCGCTGCGGCAAGACCGGACTGCAGAGGGAGTAATTGAGATCCACATGCTGGGCAGAGATGGCAGCCTCGAGCCGGAGGTCACCGCCAATCAGACGCAGAGTGAGCGCCTGGCCGACTGTGTGACAGAGGCTATATCGGGCCTCAAGATCGTTCAACCGGCAGGTACTACGCTGTGGGACTATGTCGGAGATTGGTCTGTCAAGTTCGAGATCGTGTCAAAGAAATAATGTGGTGGGCCCCCGATAACATGGTGAGCAAAAGAAGAATGCCGGTGCCCAAGGGCACCGGCATTCTCTCAAATGGCGTGTCGTTGGAGACTATTCCGATACAGTACCGGACTCGGCTTTGCGGACGTTGATTGCATGTAGTCCTTTCGGACCTTCCTCAACTTCGAACTCGACAGGATCTCCCTCTGCGAGCGTTCGGAATCCGCCGCCTTCGATCGCGGTATAGTGAACAAAGACATCGGGGCCATCGTCCCTTTCGATGAATCCGAAGCCCTTCGCGCTATTGAACCACTTCACCTTACCGTTGCTCATGCTACCCAGCTCCTTCGTCGTGCTGAATGACATCCGGCCGGTTGACCGGTGTAGACCAGAGCTTGGTCCAGTCCGGTTAACCTTGAGCAGTTCTACGAAGTTGTCAATACCGCGGGTCCCGTTACAACTGCGACCGTCGTTAGCTACGAAAACGGCGATTGTGAAAGTGTAATGGCAGGTACCCGTCCTCGCTTATACGGTTACCAACCTCGCGAAGCTACGATCGGATCTGGCGCGAATCCATTCTCTAGAGCCTCGGTTCCGGGATCAACGATAAGTACTATTATTGCTGATCCGTCGGCATCGTCCCGGACCCTCTAATGGAGTCTTCGCTACTTTGAATCTCCACTTGTTGGATACGCTGGCACTCGTTGCTTATTTCCTGGTTGTAGGCATTGTTGCCGTGGTCGCATCACGACGGGAACGCGTTGCAGCAGACTACTTCCTGGCTGGGCGTCAACTACCTTGGTGGTTGATCGGAACCATCCTGATAGCTATCCCTTTCAAATCCGCGAACTCGGATGCCGGATCCGCAGAGCTGGCCAAGCGACGGTGAGAGCTAAATGAGGAGATCCAGCACTGGCCGGGCACTTCTCGGACTCGGGTTGTCGCTCCAGCTGGCCTCTGCAGGCTGCCAAGCCGGACGCGGCCCGCAGATTCATGCCGACCCGGTACCGCCAGAGTCGACCCTCCGCATACTGGCCTACAACATTCGGCACGGCCTCGGTATGGATGACAGTGTCGACCTGGCACGCGCTGCCCGCGTTATCGCGTCTCTCGACCCGGACCTCGTGGCGCTCCAGGAAATCGACAGCGCAACGGAACGCACCGGGTACGTCGCTCAAGCAAAGGCTCTCGGCGACCTCACTGGCATGGAGTCGGTGTTTGGTGGGTTCATGCATTACCGCGGAGGAAAGTACGGGATGGCAATCCTGTCACGGCTTCCGATCAAAGAGCACCAGAACTACGAGCTGCCCGGCGGGACTGAACCTCGATCAGCCTTGGCCGCACTGGTTCACGACAGCACCAAGGGCCTCGAAATCGTCTTCGTGGGAATCCACCTGTATCGCACCGAAGAGGAACGGCTAGCCCAGGCGCAAACGCTTGTTGATCTACTGGAGGATGTTACCGCACCCGTCATTCTGGCGGGTGACTTCAACTCCACGCCGGGATCCGAAGTCATGAATCTCCTACAACAGTATTGGTACATTCCGGGCAAGGGTGGCGACCATTTCACGTTCCCATCAGTGGGTGCGGACAGGGAGATAGATTTCATAATGTTCAGGCCAAGGGCGGCCTTCGAGATCGTGGAATCGCGAGTGATAGAGGAGCCGCTTGCCTCAGATCACCGGCCTGTGTTGCTGACACTCAGAATGAACACCAACGACGAAGAAGACAACAATCCCGCATCTTCGACGGAGAGCTCGTCAGAGCGGTGATTGGCCACGCATCGCTACACAATAGAGACGGAGTCAGCATGTCATTCATCGATCGAAGAGATTTCATCAGAGGTGGAGCAGGAGCTGCCATGGCTCTTTCCGGGATGTCGCCAAGCCTCCTAACGAGGCGGGATGATAGGAAGGTAAGAGTCGGAATCATAGGGGTAGGCGGTAGAGGCACCAGCCTCCTCAACCTCTTGCTCAGAAGAGAGGACACCACCATACTCGCCCTCTGCGACATCAAGCCCGAAGCTGTGCAAAGAGGGATTGACTTGATCACTGAGGCGGGGGCCAACGCTCCTACGGGCTACGCTGAAGGAGAGGATGATTACCGAAACTTGGTCGAGCGCGATGACCTTGATGCCGTATTCATCGCCACTCCGTGGCTATGGCACACGCCGATGGCAGTTGCGGCCATGAATGCGGGAAAGGCTGTTGGCGTGGAGGTTCCCGCGGCAACGACGGTCCAGGAATGTTGGGACTTGGTCAATACATCGGAACAGACCGGTATGCCATGCATGATCATGGAGAATGTCTGCTACCGACGCGATGTGATGACCGTATTGAACATGGCTCGCCAGGGAATGTTTGGCGAACTCATTCATTGCCAAGGCGGGTACCAGCATGACCTACGTGGCATCAAGTTCCAGCCTGGCGCCGAGTTCGGCCCCGGAGCCAAAGGTGAGGCGGAATGGAGGACCCACCATTCCGTGACTCGTGACGGAGAACTCTATCCAACTCACGGCATGGGGCCCATTTCGAAGTGCCTCAATATTCAGACCGGCAACCGGTTCGAGAGTCTAACTTCAACTGCGACGAAGTCGCGCGGCCTGCACAACTATATCATTGAACACGGCGGTGAAGACCACCCCAACGCCGACATTGAGTTCAAGCTGGGCGACATTGTGACAACCGTCATCAAGTGCGCCAACGGCGAGACAATAATGTTGAGCCACGATACCAACCTTCCACGTCCCTACTCACTCAACTTCCGGGTACAAGGTACCAAGGGACTGTGGATGAGCGACAACCGATCCATCTACCTAGAGGGCGTGAGTCCGGAACCGCATCGATGGGAACCATTCAGCAATTATCGCGAACGGTATGACCACCCGCTGTGGAAGCGTTACACACAGGAATCGGAAGGTGCTGGACACGGAGGAATGGACTTCTTCGTAGTCCACGCTTTCATAGAGTCGGTCAAGCGCGAGGTTCCCACTCCGATCGATGTATACGAGGCTGCCACATGGAGCGTCATAAGCCCGTTGTCGGAACAGTCTGTAGCGATGGGAAGCGCACCCGTCAGGTTTCCAGACTTCACACGAGGTAGATGGTCAAAGAGAACCAGCTCGTTCGCGCTGAACGACGAGTTCTGAGGAACATACTATGAGAGCCGTACGGATCGTCGTAGTCACCGTTTTCTTATCAGTGATTGCGCTATCGCCGGCCGCGGGTCAGATAGGGGTTATCGGCGGGTGGAGTTACTCTACCGTGAGCGCCTCTGATGGAGGTACAGACCTCGACACCGGTTACCGCAACGGATACCACTTGGGAATCACGTACGGCGGGTCAGGATTGCTCGGCTTCATGGCGCAGGCCCTTTACACGCGCAAGGGTTTTACCACCGGGGAAAGCGCCTCTGAGGCAAGTGTGGATCTAGGGTACTTCGAGATCCCGATAATGCTGGCCGTCAAGATTCCGGGTTTTCGAGTCTACGCAGGAGGCAACCTGGGATTTGAAGTCAGTTGCAGCGTTGAAACTGCAGTTCCCTTGAACGGTTTCGGTTGCGACGATTCAACCCAGGCCTTCGACGTCGGACTCAAAGGAGGGGCTGGTATTCAACTGTTGTTGTTCACTCTAGATGCAGCTGTCACATATGGGATATCCAATATATCGAGCATTGAGGGACTCGACATGAAGAACAGAACGCTCTACATATCGGCCGGAGTAGTCCTGCCGTCCCTCTAGCAATTGCCAAGTACCACGATGCACATGAGCAAGGCGTCCTCACGACGAAGAGACATGTCACGCAATCAACGCCTGAGGAGGGTGTCATGATTGGAACCACAACTCGCTCGGCCCTGACCACATCACTGGTCATCTCGATCGTCACAATGACGCTCGCGGCCTGGACGAGCCCTAACCCGGCCAACGCGCAGGCCGGGAGAGACCAACCTCAGGCACTGCCCTCGATCTCCGAGAAGACTGCAGGCATGGAAAGAATCGATGGCTTCTTTCCCCTCTACTGGGACGCCGACGCCGGTCAGCTATGGATGGAGATCAGTCGACTGAACGCTGAGGTTCTAAACATCACTGGAGTCGGAGCCGGGTTGGGCTCCAACGACATCGGAATCGATAGGGGACAACTTGCGGGGTCTCGCATAGTCGAGTTCGAGCGCGTGGGACGAAAGATCTTCATGGTGCAGCCCAATTACAGGTTCAGGGCATCCAGCAATAACCCTGCGGAAGTGCGCGCCGTGACAGATGCATTTGCTCGGTCGGTACTGTGGGGGTTCACTGCCGCGGCCGAATCCGATGGTTCCCTGTTGGTCGACATGAATGAATTCTTACTCCGCGATGCCACCAACCTCGCACAGCGTCTTCGTCCTGGGACGTATCGGTTCGATGAGAGCCGGAGTTCAATCTACATGCCCATGACCAAGGGCTTTCCTTTGAACACCGAGATGGAAGCCGAACTGACATTTCGGCAACAGCCTGCGACCGGAGGAGGGGGTGGTTTCGGCGGCTTTGGCGGAGGAGCTTTCGAGGGAGTAGGTAGTGTCGCCGCCACCAGCGAGGCCGCGAGCTTGCGGGTCCATCAGTCCTTCGTGCAACTCCCCGACAACAACTACGAGCCTCGCTTGGCCGATCCGCGCGCTGGGTACGGAGCGTTGACTTACGATGACTACTCTGTGCCACTCGGCGAATCCATGACCAAGCGTTTCATACGGCGTCATCGGCTACAGAAGACCGATCCGTCGGCGGCCGTAAGCGATCCCGTCGAGCCCATCATCTATTACCTGGATCCCGGCACACCAGAGCCGATTCGCTCAGCCCTGCTCGAGGGTGCGGGTTGGTGGAATCAAGCGTTCGAGGCAGCAGGATATCGCAACGCGTTTCGCGTTGAACTCAGACCAGACAGCATAAGTCCCATCGACGCCCGCTACCATGTGATCAACTGGGCACATCGATCGACCCGAGGATGGAGTTACGGCGGATCCGTTACCGATCCTCGAACCGGTGAGATAATCAAGGGGGTCGTGACGTTGGGTTCTCTGCGCATCCGCCAGGACTACATGATCGCCGAGGGACTGCTTGCGCCCTATGAAAACGGTGACGAAACGCCTCCTGAACTCGCCGAATGGGCGCTGGCACGAATCCGACAGCTGTCGGCTCACGAGGTGGGACACACGCTGGGGTTGGGCCACAACTACTATGACAGCCGTGCGGGCCGAATTTCTGTCATGGATTACCCCCACCCCCTGATCACTTTGAACGGTGATGGATCATTCGACTTTTCCCAGGTTTACGACGTTGGCATCGGCGAGTGGGACAAGGTGACCATCACGTGGGGCTACCAAGACTTCCCGACGGGTACTGACGAGAGGCAGGCGCTGGACGCGATTCTCGACGAGGCTTGGGATCGCGATGTCATCTACATGTCGAACCAGGACGTCTCGGCACATCCACGAGTCGACCAGTGGTCAAATGGAACCGATCCTGCGGCAGAGTTGGAGCGGATGATGGAGGTGCGACGCGTTGCGCTGTCACGGTTTGGTGAAAACGCCATCAAGAGCGATCAGCCGTTGGCAACAATAGAGGAGGTCCTGGTACCTCTCTACATGCACCATCGGTATCAAGTTACGGCAGCAGCTTCTGCATTGGGTGGCATACACTACATCTACGCAATGCGTGGCGACGGGCGAGAGCCTGTGCGTCCGGTCCCAGCAGACGAGCAGGAGGCCGCCTTGGATGCTCTGCTCGCGACTCTCCAGCCGTCAGCCTTGGCCCTCCCCAAGAGTCTTCTGAGCAAGCTGCCGCCGCGTCCTTCTGGATACGGCCGTAGCCGCGAGCTATTCCCCCGCTATACAGGATCCATGTTCGACGCGATAACGCCGGCGGTGGTCGCGGCTGATCACACGATCTCCAGCATTCTGAACGCCCAACGGGCAGCTCGGTTGGTAGAGCAGCACGCGCTCGATCCAGCATTGCCTGGCCTCGACACCGTGCTCGATAGACTGTTTACGGCAACGTTCGGGGTCACACCCCAGGATCCATACGAAGCGGAAGTGAGTCGCGCCATAGAGCGTGTGCTCATGGACCGCCTCGTGGCCCTGGCCGCTAACGCACGGATGCCACAGGTGCGGGCAATAGCTTCAGCGCGTCTCGAATGGATGCGCGACCAGTTTGTCACCTCTAGCGGGCAGATTGATCCTGTCGCGGCCCACTATGCTTTGATCGCACGCGATGTCACCAGATTTCTCGAGCGGCCAGCTGGCGAATTCAGCCAGCCAGCAACGCAATCGGCGCCACCAGGCGCCCCCATTGGCGAGCCCGCTATGGAGTGGATTAGGCGGCTGGCTCCTGTGTGCGCCGGGTGGGACGGTTGGTGGCAGTGATGATTTGGCAGCTGCCGGTTGACACGCGCTGCAACACGAGGCAGGGGCCTCCAGCCGGTGGCCCCCGTTTGGCTTAGCGCCACCCGAATACCTCAAAAGGTAACCGTCAGCCCCAACGCAATCCGCCCGTCTCTCTGTGGAACGACGTTGACGCGGAGGCCTTCGAGCGACACATCCTTCCAACGGTCTCGTGGTAACAGCCCCACTACCAGGCCCGCGACAAACCCCACACAGCCTCCCACCACCGCTCCTATCGCCACAGCCATTCCTTCCAACTCGTAGTCGCAAGGAGCGCAGGTGGCGTAACCAATTAGTCCGCCAGCCAGTCCACCCGCCAGGAGTCCCATGGCCGGAAAGCCGATGGCCCTGCCGGCACTTACCCCGCGACCGGCGTACAGCCGCAATCTCTTCACGGACGCAATCAGCACCCGGGTTGATCGACCGTCCATTATGAGTACCAGATGCTCGGCAGTGACAGCCTCGAGTCGTCCGTTACCTTTGCAGCGCTCGGTACTCGGGTATCCTTGTGGCCCACAGTCGTAATCCACTTGCACGTTTGTACCAGGCTGGATTGGTGAACCTTGACCCTGCAGATTGACGGTCGGGGCGACCAGGAACAGGACTGCTACAGCAGTTGCGGCGCGCATGACAGCCTCCATCGGAGGACAGCACACTCATAACAAAACCGAATCAAGGGACAGTCAAGCGCATAGATAGAAGGAGCCCCGAGCGCGCAGTTACGCTCGGGGCTCTGATTCCTACTGCAACTCCCCCCTTATGCCGGGTGACGGTGGTTCAGAGGGAATCTAGAGGCGCCGGGCAGATTCGAACTGCCGAATAGAGGTTTTGCAGACCTCCGCCTTACCACTTGGCTACGGCGCCCTAGGATCGGTAAAACTCATCAGGAAGCGGATTTTCCTCAAGCCATGAAGATTCTGACCCGAGTCATCTCATCCACACACAGTCACTTCTTGTCCAGAACGTCACGGATCTTTTCCAGGAGTTCGCTGACAGTCCAGGGTTTATGCAAGAAAGGTACACTGGGATCCAAAGGGCCGGAGTGCTGCACATCTCGGTCGGTATACCCGCTCGTGAATAAGATCTTGGGAGTTCGCCCCTGTTGCCGCAGCGCCTCGTAGAACTTGATCCCGCCCAGCCGTGGCATCACGACATCTGAGATTACCAGGTCAATCTCGTCTTGGTGTTGGGGATACAGAGCGAGCGCTTCTTCTCCGTCCGCTGCCAGTAACACAGTGTACCCGTGCTTCTCGAGAACTCTCCTCGCGGCACGCCGAATGGGTTCTTCGTCCTCAACGAGTAGGATGGTCTCGGTGCCTCCCGTCACACCACGAGGAGGGGTGTCGTGTTCACGGACGGCACGTTCCTGTACCAGCGGAAAGTACAGTTTCACGGTAGTGCCGTGTTCCTTCTCCGTGTATACCTCGACGGACCCACCCTGCTGCTTCACCAACCCATACACCATTGAGAGCCCCAACCCTGTACCCAAATCTGGAGGTTTTGTTGTAAAGAACGGTTCGAAGATCCTGTCACGTGTATCCTGGTCCATCCCTATGCCCGTATCACTCACCGCTATACACACGTAGTCGCCGGGTGAGGTCCAAGGATGGGCAGTGCTGTACTCTTCGTCCAAGTCTTGCCGGCACACCGTTATCCGTAGGTTGCCACCTTCCGGCATGGCATCACGCGCGTTGGTAACCAGATTGAGAAGAATCTGTTCCAGTGCCCCAATATCGGCTCTAACTGTCCCAGCTTTCGGATCCGTCTCCAGATAGATACGTATGTTCTCTGGAACCACACGTCTGACCATCGTCGATAGATCCGTTACGAGCTTCACGGCGCTGACCGGCCTCAGCTCTAGGTGACTGCGCCGGCTAAATCCGAGCAGCTTCTTGATCAGTGATGAACCGCGCCGCACTGCCCTGGTAGTCTCACGCACATCCTCCCTGAGCTCTTGTAGATCGACTGGCAGTGCCCCGGCAATGAGTTCGAGATTCGTAGAGACGACGGTCAAGATGTTGTTCAGATCGTGCGCAATACCACCGGTCAATTCGCCCAACGCCTGCATCTTCTGGGCTTGATGCAATGCTCCTTCCAAGACACGCTGTTCAGTGATGTCCTCGGCGATTACCTCGAACCCTCCTAGCTCGCCGCCCTCGTCGTAGAGATGACGACCACTCAGCCGAACCAGAATTCGCTCGCCATCCTTCCGCCTCCACTCCACCTCCAAACCATCGATCAGCTGATCGCGCTGACTCGTCTCTAGCATCCGTTCACGCTCCCCAACGCCCCAGTGCCGATCCAATTCGCTATCAGCAGCCAACAGTGCATCCTCGCTATCGTAACCGAGCATTCTGGCCAAGGCAGGATTCGCCGAGAGAAAACGACCCTCTACCGTCGACCGGTAGATACCATACGTAGCGCCCTCCACCAGCTCTCGGTACTTCGCCTCTGAACGTCTCAGCTCTTCCTCTGCACGGGTTCTGTCCGTGATATCGCGAGCTACTCCGAACAGACCTGCGACACCACCTCCCTCATCACGATAGACTCCCTTGGTGGATAGATAGGTCCGGTCCACTCCACCGGTGGACATGATCTCTTCAAAAGTCTGAGTTTCGCCAGACGTCATTACTCGTCGATCGGACTCTATTATTTGCCGCGCGACTTCGGGGGAAAACAACTCCTCATCACTCTTCCCAACGATTTCAGATGCGGCCTTTCCAACTTGTTGAGCAGCAACCGAGTTGAGCAGCAGGTACTTACCTTGGCGGTCTTTCACGTATACGGCATCAGTCGTCCCACCGACCACTGAGTGAAGTAAGTTGAGGCTCCTGCGAACCGCCTCCTCAGCCCTTCTGCGCTCAGTGATATCTTCCACCATGACGATCCCGTAGAGGGTAGTCCCATCTTCGCTGCGCACTGCAGACGCGCTCTGATTACCCCAAAGCACAGACCCGTCCCTCTTCAGATACCGTTTCTCGAGTTGATAACTGGGAGTTTCTCCGCGTAAGGCCTCAGCAAGTTGTTCGTCGGCTTTGAGATCGTCAGGATGGGTGATAGCGGAGAAGCTGCCTCCAAGGACTTCCTCCTTGGAATACCCTAAGGTCCGGCAGAACGCGTTGTTGACTCCTACAACCCGGAAATCGACGCCAACCAGGGCCATTCCCAGTGTCCCTTCCTCGAACACCCTTCGAAACCGCTGTTCACTCTCGCGCAGCGCCTGTTCAGCGAACTTCCGTTCCAGGGCATGCCTGATCGCCCGCATTAGAACTAGCCCATCGTACTGCCCTCTTATCAGGCAATCCTGCGCGCCTTCGCGCATTGCTCGAGCCGCCGTGTCTTCATCTGGCTCCGACAGAAGGACAACTACCGGGATCTGAGGAGCTCGCTCCCGAACAGTGACCAGTGCGCCGAGCCCATTGCCGTCAGGAACGAGCGGGTTCAGAATCACGACGTCGATGCCACCGTTTTCGAGTCTGACCTCAGCAGCTGCTACGGTACTGACACACTCGACATGGTATTGGCTCCCCCCACTGGCAGAGAGTGCCTCCCGAACCTCGGTCGAGTCATTACGGTCGTCCTCGACGAAGAGGATCTTCGTTATCTTACCGCCGTTCATCCGATACCGCTCCGGTTCTCCATTCTTACGTCGAGTACGACAATGTCGGGTTGGGCCGCGCGAATCAGTCCTTCGAGGAGCTGATCCCTAGTCTTGTCACAGTCTTGCATCAGTGTTCAATCTCCAAGCGCGAGGTGCTACCATTGCAAGGACGGCTGTACGTAGGGCCAGGGCTGCTGCCCGTGGGCAATTGTCACTCTCGATCCAACACTTCTCTCACCCGTGCAAACAGATCGTTCAATGTCCACGGTTTCAAGAGCAGCGGAACATCGAAACCCACCCCGCTCCTCTGAACTTCGCGTTCCGAATAGCCACTCGTGAAGAGAAACGGCACCCGGGCGCCCTCTTGCTCGAGAACCTCGAACAACTGGCGGCCCCCCAACCTAGGCATGATGAGATCTGAGATGATCAGATCGATATCCGCCTGTCGAGCTCTAACCACTTCGAGAGCTTCCGCACCATCTCCCGCGAGTACAACATCATATCCTTGCCCCTCCAACGCTCGCTTGATGGTCCGCCGAATGGCCTCTTCATCTTCCACGACGAGAATGGTCTCGCTACCACCGTGGGCCGGTATTACTTCGGCCTCAGTTTGCTCCTCCACCGCAACTTCTTCGAGAACTGGAAAATAGAGCCTGACAGTTGTTCCGGAGTCCGGTTCACTCACGACATCGACGTAACCGTTGAGTTGTTTCACCAGACCATAGACCATCGACATTCCCAGTCCTGTGCCCATACCAGGTGGCTTTCTAGTGAAGAAGGGCTCGAATATGTGTTCCTTCGTGTCCGTCGTCATACCGATGCCAGTGTCGGCCACCGTTACGCATACGTACTGTCCTGGATGACATCCCGGATGCGTCGCGCTGTAGCCTTCATCGAGCCACTGCTCCGCCACATGCACACGCAGCATCCCGCCATCGGGCATGGCATCGCGAGCGTTCGTAGCGAGGTTCAGAATGATCTGCTCGAGTGCCACGGGGTCGGCACGAACGTTGCCCACTGGTCGATCGACATCGAGGTCTATTTCGATGTTCTCTGGCACAATGCGTCGCACCATTCCAGCTGCGTCCGAGACTACGTTGCTCAGGTTTACCAGCTGGAGGTCGAGCATGGTGCGGCGCCCAAAGCCAAGCAACTTCTTCACCAGAGCCGTACCTCGTTGCGCAGCGGCTTGCAGGTCCTGGACGTCTTCCTTGAGAGGAGCGAACTCAGCTGGCAACGAGTCAGACACGATTTCTGCATTGGCCGATATCACCGTCAAGAGATTGTTGAAATCGTGTGCGATTCCACCTGTCAGCTGGCCGATCGCCTCCATTTTTTGCACCTGCCTGAGTTGCGCTTCCAGCATTCGCTGCTCAGTTACGTCCTCGGCAATCATCTCGAAATACTCGAGGTCGCCGGCATCGTCGTGTACCGGGTGGCCGCTCAGCCAGACCGTGATCGGGCTCTGGTCCTTACATTTCCAGTGTACTTCGAAACCGTCGATGCGCCCCGCCCTACTGTATTTGTTTATTGCCGGCAGCCGATCCGAAGGGTGGAGGTATACGTCCTTTCCGATGTCCAGATTGAGCAACTCATTCTCGGACTGATAGCCGAGCATCTTCACGAGAGCCGGGTTGACCATCAAGAATCTCCCCTCTGGACTCGACCGGTAGATGCCGTGAGTGGCGTTTTCAACCAACCCTCTATAGTTGGCTTCCGACTGACGCAGGGCCTCCTCAGCCCGCTTGCGTTCCGTTATGTCCCGGTAGATCCCGTAGATGGCAACCTGCCCATCGGAAGTCGTTATGGGAGCTCCGAGTATGGACACGTCCACCAAGGAGCCGTCTTTCCGCTGCCGCACGGTCTCAACGGCTATGAGATCTCCCGACGCTACTCGTCCTGTAATTGCCGCTGCTTCGTCGCGGAGATGGTCGGGAGCCAGAAGCTCGTCAACCGACCTTCCCAGAACTTCCTGTCCGTCATATCCGAATAGCTCGGTGAACTCCCGGTTGGGCCGTAGGATGCGATTCTCGTTATCCAACAACACAACGGCCTCGGGGGAACTCTGGAACAGTTCGTCTAGATAGGCACGCTCGATGCTCAGGGCTTCTTCTACTCTTCGGTGTACGGTGATGTCTGTGGCAACTCCTATTACACCATCCACTACTCCGGCCTCACCGAAGACGGGAACATACCTGACGTCCCAAGCCAACTCCTCGACTTCCACCGTTGCTCCGAAACTCTCTCCCGTGAGAGCCCTACGGTTGAACTCCAATACATCCGGTGAATCCTTGTACACATCAAACACCGATTGCCCCACGAGATCACCCGGGCTCAGACCCAATGCGCCCAGGCCACTGCCCTCCGATAATGTGAATACACCGTCTCGGTCCAGAGCCCAGAGAATTATCGGTGCACTCGAGATCACCGTCCTCAGACGTGCCTCGCTCTCGTGCAACGCGTCTGCGGCCTCACGCCGCTCGGTGATGTCACGATAGTTGGCCACAACGGCACTGACGCTGGGATCGTTCATCAGGTTGGTGCCTACCGCCTCGAGCCACCTCCAGGAGCCATCTTTGTGCAACCCTCTCAGTTCGATGGTTACGGTGCGCCCATCCTCCAACAAGACATGCCCGAATGCATCACGGACCTTCTGCACATCATCCTCGTGAATCAAATCGAAGATGATGTTGCCAACATACTCGTCTACCGTGTAGCCCATGACACGACTCACCGCATCGCTGGCATAGGTTATCTCACCGCCTTCGCCGATCAGGATGACCACTTCCCATGCATTCTCCACCAGCCTTCGGAATTGCTGCTCGCTCTCACGAATCCGAAGATCAGATTGCCTCAAGTCGGCTTCTGACGCCTGTAGCTCTGCTATGCGCCCTCGAAGGGACGTGATTTCTTGGATCAGCTGGGCTTTGGTCTTGTGCAGGTCCTGCATGAGTCGCTCCGAACTGCCGGCCGCTGCCGATTGCACCTGAAAGCCAGGCAACTAATAGCTACAAGTCCACGGTATTATCGACAAGGTGACAGCCATCCCCCAATAGGTGAAGGGGTCTCGGTCCACGGGATAGCCACCTCGTTGTATAAATAGCATGGTCGCTGTCTGAGCAACACGGATTCCCGCTCCAAGGCAGAGCATTTCATTGAGGGTTGACTACGGCGTGTCAGGCTCTAAGCTACCCCGGACTCAGCGGGAAAAGGACCGTCCGCACAATAGACAGGGCAATGCCCACCAACTGGAGGATTTGTATGTACTCGCTGAGAGCCATTGCGCTGTCGGTCATGCTAGTTGGGTTGTCGGCCCAAGGCTACGCCCAGACCGTCGGCGACGTCTTCAAGCGGGTGAACCAGGCTGTGGTCGTGATATACACAGCCGAGCGCACAATACAACAAGACGATCCAACCCAGTTGGTCAGTGTCGGAGGGATAGGCTCTGGCTTTCTCATCTCGCACACTGGCGAAGTCATGACTGCGGCACATGTCGTGCGCGCCGCCGACAAGATCGTGGTCCAATTCAAGTCGGGGGAGCGCATTCCGGCCAACGTTGTGGCCTCTGACCCATCTGCCGACGTAGCATTGCTCAAGCTGGAGCAACGACCAACCGGTGTAGTGCCTGTCAACCTGGTCGACTCGGAGTGGAGCCCGTCAAGAGCCCTGCTTGGTTGATTCGGAGTTGACCAATGTCGGCATCTCGATTGGAACTGGTCTCGACGACGTTGTCACTCGTCGCCTCGTTCGACCCAAGGGGCGACCAAAGGTCAGCCGAGAGCCGAACCCGGACCATGCAGCTATTACTAGATACGGCGGATCCGTTCAGCAGGGATAGCTTTGATCCGGGACACATGACCGCGAGTGCTGTTGTGCTATCGCCAGACAGAACCCGGATGGTCTTGGTGTATCATGTGAGTCTGGCACGCTGGCTCCAGCCGGGGGGACACGTAGAGCCCTGCGATGACGACCTCGTCTTCACAGCCCGACGGGAAGTTGAGGAGGAGACCAACCTCAGCCTGGCCGGAGTTGTAGACGCGCCGTTAGTGGGCGTCGATGTGCATGAGATCCCCGCCGTAAACGGTGAACCGCCGCATTTGCACCATGACCTGGCATTCGTTCTTGTCTTGAAGACCGACCAGTCAGTCGAGCCAGGACACGATCGGCAGGCTGCATGGTGTCCGATCGACCGGCTCGACAGTTATGGCGTCGACTCACCACTTCGGACAAGCCTCACGCGTGCCTTGCACGATTCCGGACTATCCGTGGGCCCGCATGAGAATCTATGATCATCACTACCACAAATACACTCGACGGCGCCGAAATCGTTGACTACCTGGGCCTCGTCACAGGTGAGGCCATCTTGGGCGCCAACATGTTCAAGGACGTATTCGCAGGGATTAGAGACATAGTTGGCGGCAGATCCGCTGCTTACGAAAAAGAACTGCGTGAGGCACGTCAGATAGCAATCGATGAAATGGCATTCCAGGCCGAGGACCTCGGCGCAGACGCCATCGTGGGGGTCGACTTGGACTACGAGACGATATCCATCGGTTCCGGGACGATGTTGATGGTGACCGCATCAGGGACAGCAGTCAGGTCCAACTGGTGAGGAGACTCTCTCCTCTTCCTACTGTACCGTCCGGCTCAGAAAGAAAACCCCTGCCCGAAACTCATCGCCCAGCGCTTGTCTTCCGTTCCGGCTCCAAAGCGGTAGCCGAAGTCGATCCGGCCCACGTTCGGACCGGTTGCGCGCGTTGCTCCAATCCTCAGCCCCAACCCCACATTTCCTCCCAATCGGCTGGGCTCGTTCTCATACCATGCTCCTCCATAGTCGACGAACCCCGCAAGCCCGATACCCAAGAGACCTAGGACCTCATCCACCAGGAATGAACGGTGCTCGAGCGATCCCCACGCTGACCTAGTTCCGGTGAAGGCATGAGGCCCAAATAGCCTGGGTCCCGACCCGTGACCCAGATCGAACTCCAACCCGGGCGGTGGATTCTCTTGTGCACCTGCTTCTAGGTGGAACACGGTGGCGTTCTTGGGAACCAACCGCGCTGCCAAAGTCAGGGCGACCCAGACCTGACCCGAGTCGAGACCGGCAGATGTGAACAGCCCATTGGCCCTCCCCTCCAGCAGGGCGAAGTTGGGTCCCAATGAAGCCCCGGTCTGTAGCGACAAGCCAAGGCCAATGCCGGTTTCGGGGTAGCCCCACGAACTGGGCGCCAACCAAGTTGACAGTGACACCCGGCTGCTCAGATCCAAGTCGTGCTCGCGCGCGAATCCGTTGTAGTGTGTTACGACCTTGAACCGGGCACTGGCAAGCTCCGCAAACGCACCGACCGCACCACTGACCGAATCCGGAAGCACCCCACCGCTGTCCGCTGCGAGGACATACTCCTCCTGCTTATACTGCCCCGCTAGTCCGACGCGCAGGTACATACCCGATGTGGCCACCAGTGCAGTGGAGACCTGTCCAATCTGGATGAACGAACTCCTTTGGTAGGTCTCAAAGACTTCTCCGTCGCGATACTGCAGTACCCGTTCCAGACCAGCAAACCCGTCCAGACCGAACGAGTGCCTATCAGCCCAGGCCCGGAAGGGAATCCCTACACCCCAGGCTCCGCGGCTTCCGTCAGATAGATCATCATAGAATCCGCCTACGGCGACCGGGCTCCCAAGTGCTCGATCAGTCCCCGCAAGAAGAGTGATCGCATTGCGGTCGGGCTCGTCGCGGTAGGTTACTCCGACTCTGGCCGCTCTGCCGAGGAAGTTTCGCTCAACGAGACCCGTACCCCACGAGAAGGTTCCAGCGGTGAATCGCATATTCAGCCGCAACTCCGTGGTCCATCCATCTGCAGTGCTAACCGTGGCAGCTAGCTTGCCATCGGTCCGAACCGTGTCGATAATGGCCCGCCGAAAAATGCCCATTCTACGCAGGTTGCGTTCGGTTTCAGCAACTAATGCGGAGTCGTAAGGTGAGCCCACACCGAAGAGGATTTCGCGCCTGACTATCGCCTCGCGCGTGGTGAAATGAAGGCCATTCGCGAGTCGAAACAGGAAACTAGAACGAGCCTCCACCTGACCATACACGTCCTGCGTGACGACTATGATCGTGTCGATGACGGGCGGCGGCTCCGGCTCTTGCGCCACCGACGAGAGCGGAACTGAAAGGCCCAGTGCGCAACATAGGACGAAGATTCGAAGCATAACGGTTGACGGCATCAAACCTAAAAGAAACGCCCCGACACCGCAGGCTGGGCGGTGTCGGGGCGGGAGTCCAGCGGACTCTTGCTACCGCGGGGCAAACGGGAATCAGAAGCTCCCTAAGTACCTCTGCACCTCCCAGTCGCTCACCATCGCCGAGTACTCCAGCCACTCCTGACGCTTGGCCTCCACAAAGCGTTCATAGATGTGTTCACCCAACGCCTCGCGAACGACGGCGTCCTTCTCGAGCTGGTCCAGAGCCTCGTGGAGGTCACGCGGAAGCTCATCGATCCGATAGCGCCGGCGTTCACGGTGGCTCATGGCAAAGATATTCTTGTTCACCGGTTCCGGCGGCGTAAGCGCGTTCTCCACACCATCCAGACCCGCTGCAAGCTGGACTGCAAGGGCAAGATAAGGATTGGCGGACGGATCAGGCATCCGCAGCTCACAGCGCGTGCCCTGACCGCGACGATCCGGAATCCGTACCAGTGGCGACCGGTTGCGCATACTCCATGCTACGTTGGTCGGAGCCTCGTACCCTGGCACGAGTCGCTTGTAGCTGTTGACGAGCGGGTTCGTTAATGCCACGAAGCCCCTGGCATGCTTCAACAACCCAGCGATGTACCCGAGCGCGACCTCTGACAGCTCCCACCTGGCTGTCGGATCATAGAAGGCGTTGTCACCGTCCTTGAACAAAGACTGGTGCGTGTGCATGCCAGAACCGTTGTGCCCCTGTATGGGTTTCGGCATGAACGTCGCCATGAAGCCGTTCCTGTATGCGATGTTGCGAACGACGAACCGGAAGGTCGCTAGGTTGTCGGCGGTACTGAGGGCGCCGGCGTATCTGAAGTCCACTTCGTGCTGCCCCAAAGCAACCTCGTGATGCCCCGCCTCCACCTCGAAACCCATGTGCTCCAGGTCGTGGATTATCAGCCTACGTATGGGCTCCGCCTTGTCGACCGGCGCCAAATCGAAGTAACCTCCAACATCATGCGTCTCGAGCGAAGGATTCCCACGCTCATCTAGATGGAAGATGAAGAACTCTGCCTCACATCCGGCCATCATCTCGTAACCCAGTTTCGCAGCCCGTTCTACCTGACGCTTCAACGCCATTCGGGGGCAACCGAGGAAAGGCGAGTCGTCCGGGTTGTAGATGTCGCATATGAGGCGGGCGACCCGTCCACCTTCGTCGTCGTAGGGAAAAACCTTGAAGGTGTCGAGATCGGGCTTGAGCACCATGTCGCTCTCCTCGATCCGGACGAACCCTTCGATCGACGACCCGTCGAACATGATGTCACCGGCCACAGCCTTGGAGAACTGGCTCTCCGGTACTTCGACATTCTTGTTGATGCCGGTGACGTCGGTGAATTGGAGTCGGAGGAAATCGACTTCCAGCTCTTTCGCCAGCTGCAGTATGTCGGCCTCCGTGGCCCCTTTCGTGTCAATGACGGTGCCGCGAACCTCCGACTGCTTCGTCGGGCCAGGTGCTGTGAGGGACTTGTAGGACGACATCGAAAGACTCTCCTGTGCAGGTGAATTACCGGATCGGCTCTGGCCCAGCACATCACATTCCGTGCCCGTACGGCCCAAGGACACCGAACCCTAACGGTGATGGGGCTCTGTGTCAATTGATTTGTGCAGAAATGGCAGATCCTAACTTACACAAACGCAAAATAACGGAGAAAACGGCTAATGTGTGGCGTAATTCCTGCAGATTGTGCTGCGGAAAACACACACAATCACGGGCGGATTGGCTAGATCACTCTCCTCCCAAGGACCTCAGGAGGTTCCACAAATCCTGCGCCGAAAAACCCGCGAAGCGGGTTTCTACTTCCTGCTGAGACCACTCCAGGAAGATCCAACCTGATAGCCTGTGGATATGGCCTGATACGAAGTGAATTCGACCCCTAATCGCCTTCAACTCTGGATCAGCTGCAGTCTCGAGTAGGACGTCCCAGCGGCTCGTCCCACGCATCAACTCCCCCATCTGACGGGCTTTAATTTCGCTAAGGGGCGGTTCAAACCTGGTCTGGGCGGCTTTGCCGTCCGGTTCCCGTGCCATAGGCGCTAGAGTAATGCCCCCGTGCGGACCACGCCAGCACACTTTCTGCCGGTCGCGCCCGATTTACTGCTGCGTAGCAGTTAGAGTGCCGATTGGCAGCGGCCGTGATCACGAGTGACCATAAACCGTCCCTGTAGCTGGACAACCGGCTCGTTTAAACTTGGTTCCGCTCGCCGACCGCAGTCACGGCAGTTCCTGTTGCACCATCGTGCCCCTGAAGATGATGGGACGTGCGCCCGCGCAACGATCAAATCCGGTTGGCCCCTCACACTGGTCCAACACGATCACCTGCCAGGCTCCCTCTTGCCTGACACCGCGAAGCGTATCGGCTCTCACCCGCGTGCCCACGGTATCGGTAATCCAGGCCACGAATTCATTACCCGAGAAGAACCCATCCGCGCTGGTGTCCACGTCGCCCCACATCCAGGGGCCCTCCACAAACGCAGAGAACTCCGTGCTGTCCACTGGACGCGCGAGATAGAGTTCCCAAAGCAGGTCAACCGTCACTTCGTCGTTGAACACTCCTTGCAGTCGGTACATACCTTCACGTGGGTCTTCCACTTGTCCGACGGCTCTCAGAAACGTCGTCGACGCAACCAGACTCCCGAAGATCCCGATGCCTCCTGATAAACGGTTGATGAATCCCCTCCCTGTGAACGGATTGTTCTCTGACCGGGCAAAGTCGAAGTAGTTGGAGTCGGTCAGCGCAACCGTAAATGCGTACTCGCGTCCGGCCCGGAACACGTCGTCTTCGTCGCCGATGACGAACGAGTTGATGACATCACCGGGGATCCCCACCGCCGTAGTGTCGGCGTAGATCTTTGTTCCGAAGTCGGTGAGATCTCCGTTTCTCCGCACTTCAATTTGTAGCATTCGCGCGGCCTGTCCGTCCACGACCACTCGAACGGTATCCGTGTCGCGATTGAACGTCGTTACTGTCGCGGTGTCGAACGGGATCGAATCACCTGCCACGCGCAGCAGCGCCCAATTCATTCCAGGCACTCTGGTCACTCCAGTTACCACTTCACCTTCGGAAGATTCGACCCGCAACTCCAGAACGTCACCAGGACGCATGGTCGGGCATCCCTCCGGCCCCCAATACAAACCCGGCTTCTCACTCACCTTGTGACTAGTCGGATTGGGCACGAACTGAACGTTTGTGCCGCAGCTATCCTCTGGAAAGTCGACATTCCTGAGCCAGACAACTGCGTCCTCTATGGGAGTCGACGGATAGCCGCCGTAAGGGATCGTTATCGAGTCTGCCTCATGAAATCGCGCATCCCCCGTTTCGGGGTCAATCACCGGTCCCACTGCGCCGGTGAAGGAACGCTCGACCACAATGAATTGGCGCCCGTCAAACTGGTCCGGGAGATCAGGACGCATGACTCCCTGAACCACGACGACCGGCTCACCGTTCGGGATCTCGACCTCGCTGAGGTCACAGCCCCCGAGCGCAATGAGGGCCACGAGCGAAAGAAGGGTCGTCGACCTCACCACTCGAACTCGACGCCGATGGTTGGAAAGATTGGCAGTTGTGAGAATCCGGTACGCGTCGGCGGAGAAACGTCATAGTTGAACGAGTACACCCAGACGTTCGTACGATTGTACACGTTCACGATTTGCAGGAACGGACGCCAAGTACCACCCCACTTCTCAAACTCCCACCTGAAAAGGATGTCCAGTCTGGAGTAATAGGGAAATCGCTCGCCATTCCTCGTGGTGCTGATCGCTTCGTCCTCAAACCAATCGAATGCGTGCAATTCTGCGTTGTACTCGCGATGCAGCCATTGACCCACGATTCCAGTGTAGGGCAGAGGCGACCCATAACCCCACCTCACACCCATCGAACTTCCGAACGGCCCCTTCCCCTCCACAACTATGTCAAAGGTGTGGCGACGATCGTGTGCCGGCGCGAACACCTCGCCGGTAGGAAGCTCTCGCTCAGTTTGCACATAGCCGTAAGAGATCCATCCACTGAAGAGACCGCCGTACTTTCTTATCATCACGTCCACACCGCGAGCGTAGCCCGAGGCTGGGATGAACTCGTCGCCCCTGATCTTGGGATCATCGGCGTCGTTCTGGATCGCAATATTCTCGTACGATTTCGCAAAGCCTTCGATCGAAACCGAAAGTCCGGTACCGAACCACCGCTCCAACCCCACGACTGCGTGGTCAGACCTGGCGATGGGCGTGACATCGTCTGCCCCAATCCAGAACTCGAACATCGTGATCGGTACTTCTTGGTCGCGAATCGAGTGAATCGGCTGGTAAAAGCGGCCCACCGAACCGCTCAGGGCGAAGTCCTTAGTCAGAAACGCCTTGAGCCCGAGTCTGGGCGACAACAGCGTGGTATCGGCGCCGCCGGTCACGTGGTTAACTCTCAATCCGGCTCTGAGTAGCAGTGGCTGGAATACTCGCCACTGGTCGTCCAAGTAGGCGTAGTACACGGTGGGCTTGTAATGGAGTTTGAGCGTGCTGGTTTCGAGGGCCGCGCTTTCCTGGAGGAAGTCCATTTCGTAGCCCTCGATCCCCACTCCCAGTCTGAAGTCGTTTGCCCGCCCAGGTGACAGCAACAGGTTGGTGCGGGCCGAGAGCACCCTCGCCCAGTTGTCCAATCGTTCTATATCCGGCTCCAAACCCAATCCGGTAGAGAAGTAGCTGGCACTGAAATACTGCTCCAGATGCATCGACCCGAGGGGTTGAAGCCATGCCAAGCCGAGCAGTCGATTCCCCCAGTCCAGTTTCAGGTCGATCCCCTCACGACCCGGTTCGGCATCGACCCAAGGAATATCTAGTACGTCACGACCCCAATAGCCGGTTAGAGCCAGCTTGCCTCCAGCGGGGAGTCCGGTTGTTATCTTGGCGACCGCGTCAGCGAAGTAGTACGGTAGAATCGTTGGATCGAATACCGCCAAAACGGCATCAGCGTACGTGCGCCGCACCCCTACCAGGTAGCGGAGGCCCGTCTTGCCGACCGGACCGTCCACCAACAGCTTTGCGGACAGGGCCGAGACCATGCCGCGAACGTTGGTTCTGTTGCGGTCTCCCTCTTTGAATTGCACATCGAGTACGCTGCTCAGCCGGCCGCCATAGCTCGCCGGGTAAGCACCGGCTATGAACTCCACTTGTTGCACCGCGGAATTGTCAAACGTGCTGAACATGCCACCCAAGTGACTCGGGTTGAACACTGGCACGCCGTCCAGTTGAATCAGGTTTTGATCCGTTTCGCCGCCCCGGACGTTGAATCCGACTGTGTAATCACTCTTTGCCACAGTTCCCGGCAGTAGCTGGACGGCTCTGACTGGGTCGGGTTCGGCCAGAGTCGGGACATTTGCTATATCGATGGGATCCAGGGTAATGGTGCTGGTCTGTGCCACGAGCTCAAACCGCTGCCGTGCCACAGGGGCCGGCTCGGCAGTGACCGGTTCCAATGAGACTGGAGCGAGGGTCAGATATACAGTCAACCTGACCTGGTTAGCTCCAAGTGTGAGCGTGTCTGCAGTCAGCCCGATGCGTTGGAACGCGACGCGCAGCTCGCTTCGAGGCAGGTTTGACAGAACGAAGCGACCCGACTGGTCACTTTCCGTCTGCACTGGCTGCCCGATGACCATGATGTGCACGCCGCTCAGCGGTGTGCTGTCATTGGCTGTGTAGACCTGGCCGACGACTGCCCGGGTCTCCTGTGATTGCAGGGGCACCGCCAGGCCCAGCCACATCAGGGACAGGATCGAAATTCGAACGTAGTCATTTTTCATCCGCAAACTCCGGTCCTCGCGCCTATATTACTGGGTTCGTGCCGAACCAAAACTGATGGAATGATTAATGAACGAAACCGCATCAAACACCACCTGCCCCGGCTGCGGCAAGCAAGCCTCAGGCAAGTTCTGCACCCACTGCGGGGCGCCCTTGACGCAGTCCGCTTGCACCAAGTGCGAGGCTTCACTGTCGCCTGGGGCCCGATTCTGCCACGTCTGCGGTGCGCCGTCGGGTGCCGGTCCGAACGCCCGGCCAGGTGGAAAAGGTACGCTGCCACTCCCCGGAGTGGTTGCCATCGCAGTTCTGGTGATCGTCGTCCTGGTCATAGCCGTTCGGTTCACTACCTCGTCCGCCCCGCCTGCGGTGCCGGCCAGTCCTCCACAGACAGCCGCAACCATGGGTGCACCCGATATTAGCACCCTGACACCTCGAGAACAGGCCGACCGCCTTTTCGAAATGATCATGGCGGCGGCCGAGGCAGGAGATACGGGTCGAGTCGAGTTCCATACGACGATGGCCATCCAAGCCTATGAGATGCTGGGCGAACTGGACGGCGACGCTCGGTACCACGTGGGACTCATTCATCTCGTCCGACGTGAGACGGACGCCGCTATGGCTCAGGCCGCTGCGCTGGATGAGGGAGCACCGGGCCACCTCCTCGCCACAGTCTTGCGACACACAGCGGCGACTGCCGCGGGTGACGACGCAGCAGTGCAGGATACCTATGGGGACTTCCTCTCGCATTACGAAGGCGAGATTGCGGTGGCTCGCCCTGAGTACGAGATGCACCGAAACACGATTGACTCGTTCCTAAACGCAGCGCGCGAAGCAGCCGGCGCGGCAGGGAATTGATGCCTACGATTCACTTGGCGCATAGTCCAGACTCGGATGACGCCTTCATGTTTTACGCCCTTGCAGCCGAAAAGATTCCTACGGGCGACCGGGAGTACGTGCACGAATTGGCTGACATCGAGACCCTGAATCGCCGAGCCCTGAAAGGAGAACTCGACGTTACGGCGGTCTCTATCCATGCCTACGCATACCTCGCCGAGACCTATGCGCTTCTGCCGAACGGATCCTCCATGGGAGACCGGTATGGCCCACGTCTCGTGGCTGCTGCTCCGGCTCCTTCTGACATCCGAAATGCACTGGAGGGTATGCGGGTCGCCATCCCGGGAGACCTGACCACTGCTGCCCTGGCCGCGCGTCTCTACCAACCGGATTTCGACCCGGTGGTGATGCCGTTTGATCGGATAGAATCCGCAGTTGTCTCGGGCGAGGTTGGCGCCGGAGTCCTTATCCACGAAGGTCAACTCACGTACCCTGACCGAGGACTCAACCTCTGGCTCGACCTGGGTGAATGGTGGTTTTCCGAAACAGGGCTACCGCTACCGCTCGGTGGCAATGCTGCAAGAAGAGACCTTGGCGACGACTTGATACGAGCCGTATCGCGTGACTTGCGTGCAAGTATCGTATATGGCCTCGAACATCGAGATGAGGCACTGGCTCACGCGATGCGATATGCGGGTGACCTCGACGAAGACCAGGCCGATCGGTTCGTCGGCATGTACGTCAACGACTACACAGTCAACTATGGCGATAAGGGGCGGCGAGCAGTCCGCGAACTTCTCCGTAGGGGAACCGAAGCGGGCATCATTCCCCATGAAGTCCAGGTCGCCTTCGTGGAGGATGATGTCCCGGCCTAACCTACTGAGTTTTACGACGGAGCAGGACATGAATGCGCATCGTGTCACAGGCAAGGTCCCATGAACGAACAGGGGATGGTGGAACAGCCCGTGAGGGTCCTCGTCGTCGACGATGATGATGCCCTGAGAAAAGGCCTAGTTCGCTTTCTTTCCAATCAGGGATACTCCGTCAAGGCCGCGGGAACTGGACCGGAGGCTCTGGAGATACTGAGCGAAGGAGATATCTCCCTCATGCTGTTGGACATCCGGATGCCGGGCATGAGCGGCATCGATGTCGTGCCCGAGGCTCTGCACATCGATTCCGACCTGGCGATCCTGATGCTCAGCGCGCTAACGGATGCTACCAGCGCAGCGCTCTGCATGCAGCGCGGGGCAATAGACTACCTCACGAAGCCGATCGAGCTGAACGACTTGAGCAAGGCGATAGATCGGGCGCTGCGTAGACGGGACACACTGATCCAGAGCCGCGAGATCTCTACATGGCTCAAGGAAGAAGTACAACGCCGCACTGAGGAGATTGAACGGGAGCGCCAGAAACAACAACAGCTCACGATCGCAACCCTGGAAGCCCTAGTAAACGCGCTGGAAGCAAAGCATCCCTGGATAAGCGGCCACTCCGCGCGCATCGCCGCTTTCTCCGCGACGGTGGCGCACCACATGCAGTTGACTGACGACGAGGTTGAAGACGTTCGTATGGCCGGTCGCCTGCACGACCTGGGCAAGATCGGCATTCGCGAGTCAGTGTTGAACAAGAACGGCGAACTGACCGATGAAGAGCGCGAGCACGTCAAGCAGCACGTTCTCATCGGCTCGCAGATCTTGGCGCCACTAGAGCACCTCGGCCAGATTGTATCGTTCGTGAGAGGCCACCACGAGCACTGGGATGGGACTGGATACCCTGACGGCCTCGAGGGTGTGGATATCCCAATCGGAGCACGCGTCATCTGTGCAGCTGAATTGTATGACGCCCTCACCACCTCCCGACCGTATCAAGACAAATCCACGCCCGACCATGCAGTCGAGCAAATGCGCGGGCTGAGCGGATCTGTCTTGGACCCCAGTGTGATGGATGCCGTGACTGCTGCCGTGGAAGCTCGCCGGACTCTTGTCTTCATTGAGGAAGACGACATCACCACTGCCTAGGACGCGCCAGGCTGCCTGTGCAGTAGCCGTGCTGCTGGCCGCGTGCACTCCACCCACTCGCTGGATAGCCGTAGCGGGCGGCGATAGCACAATCATCTTCTTCAACGCGACCCTCTCCCAATCGGATACTCTATACCTCGAGGTCGACCGAGCCGGCACCAGATCCGTTGCACTGGCGGAGTTCGGGCGTGACGGGGCGAGGCTCTACACGGTCGGCGAAGGGGGCAGTATCAGCCTCCTCCGCAAGCTGGACGGGAGAGAACTCGAGCACATCGAGGCATCACCCAACGAGCTGGCCGGCACGTTGACCGCGTTGCCAGATGCTCGAACCCTGATTAATACGACAGCTCGGGCCGACGGAACGGGGGGAACCCTGTCGCTCCTGACCGCCGAAACCCTCGAGGCCGGGACAAGGCTCACGCCGTGCGCTGGGTATCCTGGGAAGGTGACGGTGTTGTGGGACCTTAACAGAGCGTACACGCGATGCCTGGGCGCCATAGGACAGATAGCCGACATCGATCTCAAATTGCGCAGGGTCATCAAAACCGTCCGAATCAGCCCGGCAGACTCGACCGAGCATTTCGCGGGGGCGTGCGGCAATGGAGGCATCGACCTCTCCCGTACTGGTACTGTTTTGCTCGTTCCATGCAGCTCATCTGGCATGTTGCTGTATTTCGATCGGCTCAGGTTAGAACCGCTCGACTCGGTTGCAGCAGGATCGGGCGTGTATCACGTAGCGGTATCTCCCAATGGCTCCAGGGCAATCGTGAGCTTCCCTGACTCGGGACGGGTGGCGTTCGTTGATCTCCGGAGCCGGCAGGTCACGACCGTGATTCCTACCCCCGGTCGGCCCACGGACATCGCCATCGCCGGTGACGGAAGGTGGGGCTACGTCCTCACTTCTGCTGACCCCGGAGACCCCGGTATTCTGGTCCTGCTGGACATGGATAGCGAACGGGCTATTTCCGAGGCGTCGGTTCCCTTCGGATCTCGGTCACTTTCACTCTGGCCGGGGCGTTGGAGCCCAAGCCTGAGGTGGGAATAGCCACCCGCTCAGATCCGGCAGCGGTAGGTTACCGACAAAACAAGCCCGGGGCCAAAAGGCACCCGGGCTGTTGGGCCGGGCGACGCCGCCGTCAAACGCCGCGCGCGACCATTCACCAAACAGGAGAGACAGACACCTCCCGTTGGTACTTAATAACCTCTACCCCCCCCAATTGGTTCCCTCTCTCTCAGGGCCACCGCTTGAGGCGCCCCAACCGAGATACCGTGAGTGATTCGGCGGCCATGCCGCGGCGCAGGACAATCTTCGTGTTGGAGCCGCCCAAGCCTATTCCAGAGGGATAGAACCGAATCAGACCGCGCGATGCGTGGAGTGACACACCGTGGACTCTAGGACCGCGCACCCGGACGAGCACGGAATCTGTGCCGTTTTCGGCAACGGCCACCAGAGAATCCGGGCTAACCTCAACGCGCACTCGCGCTGCACGGTAGATGGCAATCATCCTCGCTTTGAAGTAGAGGCCACGAAAATCCTCCATTGCACGTTCTACAGCTACCCTGTCGGCCCACCCTCTCACACGGGGTACCGACAGTGTCGTTAATACTCCCAAAATGAGAAGCACGACAACGAGTTCGAAGAGAGTAAACCCACGTTGCATGAGGCAAGATGGGGGGCATTACGCCACGCCGTACAACCGTTAATACGCCCTAAGGGTCTTAGAATTGCGTACTTGGGTGGCGGCACAGGTTGTGCGAGTCTTTCAACAACGCTCTTGCCCGAGTCCGAACCGGACCGCATACTAGGCGGGCGAGCGCTTCAATTAGCAAAGGAATCCAAGGGTGCCCCTAACGGACAACCGACTAAGAATAGACAACCTCAGCTTGCACGAGCCGTTTCTGGAGCGGGCTGCCGCCAAGGACACACAAGATTCTGGCAGCGGCGGATTAGGTGCGTTCCTGACGCTGCGGTTGGTCGATCAATTCGCCGGGGACAAGGAAAATATCTCGACCGACGCCGTGAAATATCAGATCACGGCCACTGGCGAGTTCCTCGAAGACCTCTACCCTCGTAATCCGGAAATCACCAGCCTCCGCGAAATTGTGCGGGTGTCTGGCGCGGCACTGGAAGTGAGCGACCGGCGTCTGCTCTTCTCCCCTTTGATGGCGTTCGCCTTCTGGCTGGAGCAGGAGCTGCGGCTGGATGAGGCCCTGGACGTCCTAGGTACGGCGCTGCACTTGAGCGACGGGCGTAGTGCAGAAGAAGAGGTGGCGGGTTTCCTTCAGAAAGCCCGGGTACTGAGGCTATCGGGCCGATTGGATGACGCTCGGGTAGCCTATCAGAGAAGTGGGAAAATCGCGGCCCAGATAGGCGACAAACACTCCGTGCTATTGAGCCAGATCGGCCGCGGCGTGGTGATGCAGAAGCTGGGTAACCTGCCGGAATCAGAGCGAATTCTGTGTGAGGTGATTGCTGCGGCACGTCGCATCGACGATCGCGATGCAGAGGGCAGGGCCTGCCAGGACCTAGCGGGAACGCTATTCTTTGGCGCCCGAATGGCGCACGCAGCGCATTATGCCTTCCGCGCCTACGAGCTGTTGGAGCAGCCGCTGCAGCGGCTGAGAGCTTTGAGCGACACCGGGGTGTGCTTGAAGGAACTGGGGCACTATTCGGAGGCGGGCAAGGCCTTCGCCGTGGTTCTTGCCGGCAGGCCGACCCAAGAAATCCGCATTCACACAGTTGTCGAGCTGGTCGATTTGAGCGCCTTGACCGGTGACCGGATCGGGTTTGAGCGTTGGCGCCGCGAGCTGGCCGAGCAATACGATCATTTACCGCCAGACGACCAGGTGGACTTCGACATCAAGGTGGGAACCGGCCTGTCTCAATTTGGCATGCAGTCACAGGCCCGGACCCACCTGGAGCGCGCCCTGGCTCTGGCGGAAGAATGCAAGATGGGAGAACGCATCTTCAAGCTCGAGGAATTGCTGAGAACCGGGCAGGAGCAGAGCACCCGCAGAATAGCGGACGCACAGCCCCCCACGGTACAGCCTACCGTCGAGCCTCAGCTACAGAGCACACTGGAGAGCCTCAACGCTTTAGCTGTGCCGGAGACGGCCGGAGTCTGACGGTCTCTGACCAGCTAGCTAGGTGCCGGAGCCCTGCCAGGTGGCCTGCATGCAGGTGCCGGAGCCTTGCCACGTGGTGGAGCATTCTGCTTGCGGCTCAGTAATGTCGGAGCAAGCCGCTGCACCGAGGGCAAACGTGGCTAGGAGCGCGAAGGCAAGAAGACGAGCACGACGGGACATGAATCCTCCTGATGGAGTAGTGACGGAAATGGAATCCAGATTCTATAGTCCAAAATCAGGTGTGTTTTCCCTACCCGTTAGTGCGTTTTTGGGACTTTATACGTCGTTTTTGGGACATTTGTGCTAGTTTTGGCCGCTACCCGCAGGCCGCTGGTCATCAGACTGCAGCGCGCCGCCGCCCACCGGTTCCAGTTCTACCAGGTGGATTCGTGGGAATCTGCTGTCGATGCCATCCTGCGCCAGCCGCTCGAGATGGCCGTGGTGGATCCTGCACTGTCCGGTGAGACCAGAGCCCAAGAAATAGAGCGTATTCGGGTTTTGTTCCCTTCTCTGCCTCTCATCATCTATGCGACACTGTCCCCCGACCTCGCACCAGCTCTGCTGAAGCTGGGGCAAGCCGGCCTCACGCAGGTGGTGATCGCCGAGCACGACGACCATCCGAATCGTCTGAGCGATCTGCTGGCGGCCGAAACGTCGCAGGCTGTGTCTCACCAACTGATTGCTGCGATCTCCGATTTGCTGGCTGAGTGCCCCACCGAGCTGCGCTGGGCCATCGAAACCATCATTCGTGAACCGACGTCGGTGCAGTCGGTGCAGGAATTGGCCTACCGTGCTCGGATGGACCGCCGCACATGCCTCAGGTGGTTCGCGCGGGTACATCTGCCACCTCCGAGCGTCATACTGACGGTCCTACGGGCTGTGTACGCTCACAGACTGCTACAGGATCCGGGCTACACGGTTGAGGACGTGGCCGCCAAGCTCGGCTACCAGCAGACGCGCACCTTTGCCCAGAACGTCAAGGAAGTGCTCGGCATGACGCCGGGAGAATTGCGAGTGGCTCTAAGCCCGGAAGAAGCCCTCGCGATAGTGCGGAAGAAGTACTTCGGCAAGACCGATCAAGCGCTGGCTGATGCATCATGAAGAGCCGGTCGATTCTCGTCGTCGACAACTATCCCAACGTTCGAAAAGTGTTGGGCGAGGCACTCCAGCGCGCTAGTTACGAGGTCCACCTGGCGGCCTCCGGAGAAGAGGCCTGTGAGATCCTGAGGCATGTTCCGATCGACGCCGTACTGATGGACCTGCGCATGCCTGCCATGTCGGGCAAGACCCTGTTTCACGTCATCATGAGTCAATGGCCCGAACTCAGGTCGAGCGTGGCGGTCATGACAGGAGACCCCGACGCGAGCGACCATGAGCCCTGGCTGAAGCTCTACGAACTCCCCGTGGTCATGAAGCCATTCACAATGACCCACATGATCTCTTTAGTCGAAGCCATCACCGCCGACCCGCCGCGGGAGGTAAACGGGGAGGTCTGATGACGATCGCCGGCGCCCGTGCTGACGATCCGCTGGCGACCCTGCGTGAGTATCGCCAGCTTGCGCCGTGGAATCTACGGGATCTGGCCACGGTCACCGGTGCGATCCTAGAAGCTTCCGGTGTTCGACCAATCAACGCGGCGGCGAGTCCGCGACCGAACGAGCGTACCATTCGATACTACGTGACTCGCGGTCTGGTGACTCCACCGGACGGCCGCGGGACAGCTGCCACCTATTCCTATCGCCATTTACTCCAGGTCCTCAGCATCAAACTGAGGCAGATGGAGGGTGTGACTCTCTCAGGCATCAGCCGCGAACTCGAAGAACTATCGGGAGACGTGCTGGAGCGACGAGTTGCAGCCTCTCTGGGATCGGGACTGCCGAGCCCGCGGCATCTCCCCCTCACCAGCCAGGATCGGCCGGCTTGGGGCCGGTCTGGAAAAGCAATGCGTGCTTGGCTAGTCGAAGACGAGGAAGATGGAGCAGACGATGGAGCGGTTGCCGGAACCAACTGGCGCCGGATTCAGATTTCTCGGGGTGTCGAACTGCATCTCAATGAGACACACCCTCTTTTGCAGATGGGAGAGCGGGAAGCCGACATAGCAGATGCGGTTCGCTTGGCGGTGGCCCGCATCCTTGGTCAGGAACCGAGAGGTAGAGGTGACGAGCAGGCAGCCTCCGACTGATTCGATCACCGACCGGAGAGTCAACACCCCGGTCAGCAACAGCTAAATTGAACACCACGCAGGGCAGCGTCGTGCCCTCTCTGACTCAATAGCGAGGTGACTTACTCATGACTTGGGTTTTTCTGGGACTCTTCTTGATCGCGATCGTTTGGGCCATCTCGGCCTATAACAAACTGATCGCCCTCAAAGGTCAGACGATAAACGCGTGGAAGCAGATCGACGTGCAGTTGAAGCGCCGTCACGATTTGATCCCCAACCTCGTCGAAGCAGTCAAAGGAGCCATGGAGTTCGAGCGAGGGACGCTGGAAGACGTGATACAGGCTCGCAATCAGGCCGTGAAGATCCAGGCCGATGCATTGCCGACCGCGGGTGTGAAACAGCTTGCGGCCGCCGAAGCGGCGCTGAGCTCAGCACTCGGCCGTCTGAACGTGGTTGTGGAGCGATACCCGGACCTCAAGGCTACTGGCAACGTGGCCCAGTTGCAGGAAGAACTGACGTCGACTGAAAACCGCGTATCGTTTGCGCGCCAACTCTACAACGACACGGCCACGACATACAACGTCAAGCAACAGCAGTTCCCGTGGAATATGGTAGCGAGTTTCGCCAAGGCCGAAGTCGTTGAGTTGTGGGAGATCACCGATGAAAGCGAAAGGGAGGTGCCGAAGGTCGATTTGTCCATGAAACCCAAACAGTGAGCGAAAGCAACCTATTTGAACAACAGACGGCCAACCGCCGCCGATCCGCAATCCTGGTAACCATTTTCCTCCTCTTCTTCGCGTGGATCGGATTTGGCGGAGACGTAATCTTCTACCTTCATACCACTGAATTAGCGGCAGACGCAACATCAAACACTCAAGACATACCCTATCGACACATCATCCCCTGGTTCGGAATCTGCGCCACACTGCTGGGGATCGGCTTGGCGTGGTACGGTTGGAAGAGGGGACCTAAGGAAATCCTCTGGGCAACCGGGGCGTGGGAACTGGTCGAGCCGTCCCGGCAGGAGGAAAAGGTCCTCGTGAACGTGGTCGAGGAAATGGCAATCGCTTCAGGTCTTCCTCGGCCAACCATATGGGTGGTGCCCGATAAGGATCCCAATGCCTTTGCGACCGGAACGGACGAACGAGATGCACACGTCGCAGTGACCGAAGGTTTACTCGACTCGCTCAACCGAAATGAATTACAGGGAGTCGTGGCTCACGAGATGGCACACATCAGGAATCACGACGTGAAGCTCATGACCCTGTTAGCGGCCCTGGTGGGAGTAATGGCGTTGATTGCCGATGGAACCCGGCGATTCATGTGGTACGGAGGCGGCGGCAGGCGGAGTGGTGGACGCAGCGGGGGTGGAGGCAAGAAAGGCGGTGGCCCTCTAGTCGCGATACTGCTCGTTGTCTGGGTACTCAGTGTCATCCTCGCTCCGATCGTTTCACGCCTTCTCGCACTCGGAGTCAGTCGCAAACGGGAGTTCCTCGCCGACGCAACTGCTGCACAATTCACGCGAAATCCGAGCGACCTGGCAGCTGCGTTGCGCAAGATCGAAGACGCGAGCGCGCCGACTAGGGCAATCAAAAGAGGCACCGCACATCTCTGCATCGCCGACCCCGTCGGCAGAAGATTGACCCACAAGCAGGGCATGGTTGCGAACTTGCTGGCGACCCATCCTCCGATGGCGCTACGCGTCGCCCGACTCAAGGCAATGGCCTACCAATACCAGAAGACCGGCGAGATTCCGGAGGACATCTGAGTTTCTCTGTCAGCGACTGGATCCTGCTCGGTATCGCAGTCGTACTGGCCAGTGCCCTAACACTCTGGACGATTCGATGGACGCGGGAGGCCATTCGGCGCCGCTGGGAACGTGCCGTGCTCCACGCCGTCCACAGGTTTCAGGTCCGACTCGATCGATACAAGCTGGTGAACAAACGTGTCATTCGCGAAGACTTGCTGCGTGATCGAGTCGTCGTCGAGGCAATGCAAGAACACATGAAGGTGAAGGGCGCCAGTGAAGAAGAAACCCGGCGCAGCGTTGAAGCATATGCCGACGAGATCGTCCCTTTCTTTGATGTACTCTCGTATTACAAACTCGGCTACAATGTTGCCCGTGTGTTTATCAAGCTCTTCTTCAACGTCAGCTCTGAATATCAAGATCGCAAGGCACTGGAAGCGATCCCACGGGGCGACGTCGTACTGTACGTGATGAACCACCGATCAAACGCGGACTATGTGATAGTGGCTTATGTGCTGGCACACGGTGTGAGCATCAGCTACGCAGTGGGTGAGTGGGCCCGAGTCTGGCCACTGGAGTACGTCTTCAAGTCGTTCGGGGCCTACTTCGTCCGCCGCGGTTTCCGCGAACCCCTGTATCACTCGGTCCTCGAACGGTACGTACAACTGATAACGAGAAATGGTGTGACTCAGGGAGTCTTCCTCGAAGGCGGATTGACCCGCACAGGCGGATTTCGCTCGGCGAAGCTTGGACTTCTCGATTATGTAGCGCGCACCATTCTTGAGCCTGAGTTCGATCGTGATGTTTGGCTCGTGCCTGTCGCCATCAATTACGACCGGGTTCTCGAGGATCGAACCCTCATTCATGAACTGCTCGACGCCAAAGAGCGCCCGAGCCGGCTGCGCCAGCTATCGTCGGTTCTCAACTACGTCCTCCACAACATTGCGCGACTCCTCACCGGCACATTGAAGCGTTACGGACGGGCAGCCGTGAACTTCGGGACGCCACTCTCGCTGAGACAGTGGGACGCCAACCACCCTGGCACGTTGCAGCTTCCCAAAGACGAGCGACTTCCCCAGCTACAGCAGCTGGCGGACCGACTGATGGCGGATATATCGGACATAATCCCAGTGACACCGGTTCCGCTGGCTTCGGCCGCACTACTCTCTTTTGGGGAGACGATGGTTCGGCGCTCCGAGCTTCTCGACCGTATCGATGAGTACCGCGATCACTTGCTGGCAACTGGGGGTAAACTGGTACGGGAAGAACGGGGGGCCAACGAGATACTCGATCGTGCCTGGAGAATGATGAAGATGAGGCGGCTCGTAGTGCGGGACGGGGACAGCTACTTCGTTTTGCCAGGTCAAAGACCCTTGTTGGAGTACTACGCCAACTCGATCGCACACCTCCTGCCTGAGCAACCCGCACAGAGGATCATGCATCCGGCTCACGAAACAGATGACTCGTTGCCGAAACTAAGAAAGGCGAAGAGGGGGCAGTGATTGACAGCCGCAGACCCGTTGCCCCTGCTGCCTCTTGTCCAATAGCTTCACTCTATGCCTGCAATCGACATCCCGTCGCTCAAGACGGGTGACCGGGTCCAAGACACCTTTCTCGTAGTGGACTTGGAGACACGGTCGCTTGATACCGGCGACGTGTACACGCTCCTCCGAATCGGAAACAGCACAGGAGAGATATCCACAGAGCCGTTTTGGCCGACGCGGCAAGGCGAGATCTCCGGCGTGCAAAAAGGCCAGGCCGTACAGATCGTCGGCGAAGTCGGGGTCTTCCGGCAGAAGCGCCAGCTAAAAGTGGTATCCATCCGCGTCCTCCCCAAGGAGGCGGTCGACGTATCCTCGCTGCTGCCAAGCATCGGGCCAGTTGACCGGTATTGGGAAACTTTGGACGGGTGGCGCCGGGCAATAGGGAAAACGCGCCTGAAGCGGGTCCTCGATCTCTTCTTTGAAGACGACGAATTCAGGCTCCAATTCGAGGGCTGCCCCGCGAGCATTCGCGGTCATCATGCACAGTTGGGAGGGCTTCTCAAACACACAACAGAGGTGGCGGCCATTGCGCGCGCAGTTGCCCGTGCCTCAGGTGCCGACCTAGATCTTGTGCTGGCCGGCGTGTTGCTACATGACATTGGCAAGTTGGAGAGTTACCGATGGGACGGGGCGTTCGACTACACCGTGGTCGGTTCACTCCTAGGACATGTGGTAATTGGCGCTCTGATGTTCGACCGCCGACTGGAGATGGAGGATGAGCCACCGTGCACGCAAGAGGAACGGCAGATATTACAGCACTTGATCCTGTCACATCACGGCAAGCTCGAGTACGGCAGTCCTGTTCAGCCCATGACATTGGAGGCAGAAGTACTCCATTGGGCGGACAATGCCAGCGCGAAGACGGCGAGCATGTCTGACGTACTCGACAATGAAGACAATTTCGTTGAAGGGAAGATCTCCAAGCCGCAGTGGCAGATCGATCGCCGCCGCGTGTACCGCATGACCTGTGATTGGGGATCGCCACCCGCTGACGAGCTACCTACTGCAGAACCCGGTTGAGTGCCTCCGCGACCCTGGCAATCTGAGCCAACGACGTGTTGACCAATTCCCGTTCAACTGTCCGAAGCCCTGGCTCATCGGCCAGCAACATGAGGGCACACCGTGCGCCCGACAGCGCATGCCAGAGATCCTGAAACAGCGCCCGTTGCTTGGCTTCATCCCGGACCGGCATCTTGAACCAAGGAGCCATGGATCTACGCTAATACCGACAGGTCGGTCTAGCGGTACATTTTGACTCGAAACGGCGCAAGAAAGTGACACACCGCTTCCTTCCCCACACCGCCGATCTCATAGTGGAACTCCATGCCGCGACACTGGCAGGATTGTTCGTTGAAGCCACTTCAGTCTGCCGCATCCTGTTAGCAGGCGATTCGCCAGTGACCACTGCAGAGAAGCGGAGCATATCTCTTTCCGGCCCGACACCAGAGGAACTCATACTCCATTTCGTGCGCGAGTTGCTCACGCAGTTCCAGCTGGACACCTTCGTGCCGGCTGGCCTCGAACACCTATCGGTTTCAACCACTGGAGTTGAAGCCGTCATGTCCGGTGAGCGTTTTGACGACACGCGACACGAACCACAACCCGAAGTCAAGGCAGTAACCCGCCACCAATTACGTGTAGAAGAAACAGCGAGGGGCTGGACGGCGGTGATGGTCTTGGATCTGTGAGCCTGGAGGCACAGACCAGTGCCACAGACATGTATCTTTCATCTCATGGCTACGCGTTCGAACATCCAGATTGAGCGCATCGATTCCTACCGTTGGCGAGTCAAGCGTACCGGAGGTATGCGCACAGACGGACTCATTTTCGCCGACGACAAGTTGATGCACGACTTGGAAGGGGACCAGTGCGTGCAACAAGTGGTCAACGTCGCTCACCTACCAGGAATCGTGGGCCCCTCAATCGCAATGCCCGACATCCACTGGGGGTACGGGTTCCCTATAGGAGGCGTTGCCGCGTTTGACGAACACGACGGTGTGGTGTCGCCAGGTGGTGTGGGCTACGACATCAATTGCGGTGTCCGGCTCCTGACGACGCCTCTTACCATCGACGAAATACGGCCCCGCCTGCGGGCACTCGCCGATACTCTATTCCGTCAGATTCCATCGGGCGTGGGGTCGTCGCGGTCCGATCTGAAACTGTCTCTCAAGCAGCTAAACGGGGTCCTGGATAGAGGGGCCGGGTGGGCTGTAGCCGAGGGGTACGGTACGGAGAGCGACCTCGAGTGCATTGAGGCCGGCGGCCGGCTCGAGGCCGACCCAGACTGCGTCAGCAAGCGGGCTAAGGAACGCGGCCTGAACCAAGTAGGGACCGTTGGCTCGGGCAATCATTTCGTCGAAGTGGGCTATGTCGACGAGGTATACGATGTACGGACAGCGGCTCGCCTCGGTCTCGAGTGTGGCTCAGTAACCGTATTCATCCATTCGGGATCGCGCGGACTCGGTTATCAGGTGTGTGACGACTACCTCGATTCCATGGTCCGCGCGGCTGACAAGTACGGAATCGAGCTACCCGACAAGCAGTTGTGTTGCGCGCCGCTTTCGAGCAACGAGGCCAAATCCTACCTCGGTGCCATGAACGCCGCAGCAAACTATGCGTTCGCCAACCGTCAGTTGATGAGCCACTACACACGTCGATCACTGGAGTCCGTGTTTTCTACCGCTGTCGCAGAGAGCACCAACCTCGTGTACGACGTGGCACATAACATCGCCAAGTTCGAAACGCACCAGATTGACAACGAGTCCAGACGTGTGTGCGTTCATCGCAAGGGGGCGACTCGCGCGTTTCCACCAGGGCACCCGGAGCTCAACGAACGGTATCGGGATCTGGGGCAGCCAGTCTTGATACCGGGCGACATGGGACGCTACTCCTTCGTGTTGACCGGCACACAGGGTGCGTATTCGGAGACGTTCGGCTCAACCTGTCATGGTGCCGGTAGACGCATGAGCCGACATCAGGCCAAGAGAGTCGCCCGCTCGCGTAACGTCCCCAAGGAACTTGAGAAGCGGGGCATAATGATCCGAGCCGCCAGCCGTCGCACAGTGGATGAAGAGATCCCCGAAGCGTACAAGGATGTAGCGAACGTGGTGGATGTGGTGGATGCCGCAGGCATCGGAAGGAAAGTAGCCCGGCTGCGACCGGTCGCAGTCGTCAAGGGATAAAAAAAGACGGCGGACTCACTCCTAATGGAGCGGTCCGCCGTCTACACACTGGTTACCCGGAGCCAGGGGATTTACTCCCTCTGTTCTCCTTCCCGCAGCCTCCGCTTGGACTGATACGTCCGCGGTAGGGCTTTTGGGAGCTCCGGCCTCCATCCCCAAGCGGCTTGGCCGAGCCGCGAGGTTCACCAGTGCAAGCGCTGCGAGTCGGGTCTAGTCGCGGATCGACCCCTCACACTGCACGCCGAGGCGCCAAATCGGCGTGGACGAGGCGCGCGACTGGCCTCGCCACCCCCGAGCAAGGTGATTCACCCGGATCATCGGACGCCTGAGCCCTTGTTTGCATCGGCGGCCTCCCCGGAATTCTCACTGGGGTAGTCGTTCAGGGCGTTGTCCAGGCACCGGGGCCACAGACCCTTCCCCTGAGCGGCTGCAGCAATGATAAGAGCGGGGGAAAACCGCGCAAGCGCCGTTGTTTCTTCGGCTTAGGAGACGCGTGTGAACTTTGTGTGGAATGTTAAGCGGCTATGTCGCACGCTTTTGCCGAGAGATTTCCACGCAATGTGGAGTTGTGCAAAACCTCTTTACTCAGGTACTCCACATGGGTGGATCAATTTGCCGCACGGACTTCATCGTATATGAAGGGTTCGCCCTGAGCCCTCGGAATGAACAACACACCTCCTCCACTCGTGGCAAACCAACCGGCTAGCATGAGATTGGAAATGTCGGGAGCTGGTGGCTGGAACAGCACTCCTAGCCAGCGGCGAACATGTTTCAACTCGGGCGCCCGGCGCGACAGCATGGAGATCACCCCACCCACACCCTGGGTAGCCCGTAAGAAGTGGGCAAGTGCGTGTACCCGCTGAGCGAACTCAAAGGCTCTAACCCCCGGCTCGTCGTACAGCAGGGATCCCTCGTAGGGGTCGGCTGGAGGTGCGTCCATTCGCGGCCCCATGTACAGGAACAGTCGCCGACCATCCTGCTTGCGTTCCACCATGGCAGCGGCTGCTTCTCCACTCATCCGAGCCGCATGGACTAGATCATCGTCAGAGAGGATTCCCACAGCCAACGTCCACTCGAGTGCCGCGAGCGCATTGTGCAGCGGACATCCCATCTCTTCGTCGTATGCGACAAAGCGAGGGGCCTCCCCAGCACGCTGGAAGAAATATCCCAGCGCCTCAGCTCGGTCATCAAAAGTCCGCGTGTCTCTCGATACGTCTGGATCAGGCATGGCCAGAGAAGATAACTCCGGTACCGACCGTCCAGTAGATGGCCATTGCGCTCTCACTAACGGCCAATCAGCTTTACCCAGAACGCTGTAGTAGAGGGTGAATGAGGTTACCGCTAGTCAAAACCAGGCGTGGCAACCCGAGTTCACGGATCCTACTAGCCGTGCTGGCTCTGGGATTCTTGCTCGGGGCGGATGGGTTTTCCCAAACCCAGGAAGACGGCCCCCTAATGCGCCGTTGGGTGGGCACTCACCGAGGCTTCGCACTGTTCCTGGACTTCTACAGTGACACAATGCTCGTTGTTAACGATCTGCGGATCGCCAACTTCCTCGCGACGTCTGACTCGATCATAGTATTCGGTGACACTTCGTTTGCCGTTCACTACCGCTTCGCACACGACAGACTTCTGCTTCGAACAGAAGAAGGCAACGTAATCACCATGAGTTCCCAGGGCCCGCTGGCCCGCCCTCTATGGGGACGTTGGCTGGGCCGGGTGAGCCGACTGGACAACCGCATGATCGAGATTCGCTTGTTTGCTTCCGGCACTGCGCGGTGGCGCTGGATTCCTGGCGGAGAGACGATCGAAGGCGAGTGGGACCGATTCAGCCGCATCATCACATTCACTTGGCTGCCGGACACGACATTGTGGACCGGCCTGTACGATCCAATGGCCAACCAACTCTTGTTCGAAGAAACGGTACCGGAAAGCGGAGTGGTAGTGCTGGAACGTTTCTTTCGCCGACCCAGTTTCTGATCCTCGGATCAGATGACCACGACCGGGATGAAGACCTCCCTTTGCGAATCGAATAGCAACTCGGCGTAGTCCAAGGCGGCTCCGACCGCCTGATCACTCAAATCAGAATACTTGGAGTTGGGTTCGAGTTGCCCTGTGAGTTTCCTGACCATGACCAGCGAGCGAGTCACCTCGCAGTGCTCGGGATCTCCGGCTGTGTGCCCCGCTATCAACAACTCACGGAAAAAAGGCAGCGCAGTCTCACCGGCCAGAAAATGAAGCGATCCCAGAACCCTGGGGCTCAGAAAGGCCCTTAGATAGAGATCGCCTCGCACTTCGTCGAATAGCTCGATCAGCCTCGAGGTCGCTCCTAAGTCAGGGTAGAACCGTGCCGCTTCCGCCGCCGTCCCGACAAACGCATGGTGCGCTCCCCGCCTGAGGTAACTTGAGAAGAGCGGCCAACCGTTCTTGGGATGCCGTTCCGCAAGTGTCAGGAACGCGAAGTAGCGGCGCGCGATCGGAGCCTCGGCATCAGCCACTACCGTGTGCAGTCCGGCTGAACCGAACCGCTGTGCGACGAGAGCTGCGGCTGTGGCATGCTGAAGCCGCTCGAGGACGGGCAGCCGGAAGGTCCTCACGTGAACCTCTGCAGCCCTCGATCCGCTCGCTAACCTCGGCATCTGGTCCAGCAGCCGCAACAGGAGTCCGTCGACTTCACTCAAGGCTCTCTCCCAGTGCGGTAGATCACGCTTCCGGGCTCTTCTTACCGCATCCCAGCCCACCGATTCAATACTGAGCGCATCCCAACACGACTCCAAACGGGCCGAGCTGTCGGAATCCAAGAGGATCCGGAGCACTTCTGCAAGCCGAAATACTTCCTCGGGCATCTGAGTAATTTAACTCGCGGGCACCTGAGGCCCCCTGACGGGGACCCTCACGTTGCGTCTGAACCCGGCGGATACTAACGTTTCGCGGCGATGCTTAAGGCAATCACAAAAAAGACAGTCCTACTCGGGGCAAGGCACCGGGCTCGCACCCTCACAACATTGATGACGGCAGCCCTTGCTGCTTGCGGTCCCGGTGAGGAGCCCATCCTTATAGGCCTGGCCGGGCCGTTCTCAGAGCAGCGTGCGCAGTCGATGCAGCTCGGGGCCCAGTTGGCCGTGTCCGAGATCAACCAGCAGGGCGGGGTGCGCAGCCGTGAGCTGCGACTGGTGGTCGTGGACGACAGTGGAAAGGGCAACGTCGCCGTTCGAGTGGCCCAGTCTCTGTACGACAACCCAGACATAGTCGCGGTGGTCGGACACTTGAACAGCGGTGCCACCTTGGCTGCGGCACAGGTATATAACGGCGGACGCCACCCGATTGTGGCGATCTCCCCATCGGCATCGAGTCCCGACATCACACATGCGGGTGAGTACACCTTCAGAATCTGTCCCGATGATTCCGTCCATGGTGTGCAACTGGCCGAATGGGCCTACGGCCAGATTGGGGCCCGAAGGGCGGCGATCCTATTCGAGAACGACTCGTACGGCAGGGGACTCAGGTCCACTTTCCGCAACAGCTTCGTGGCGCTGGGCGGGCAGATAGTGTCGGAGGATCCATTCCTCTCTGAACTCCCCAGCTTTGAACCCTACCTGACGCGGATTCGTCTCCGCGGGGGAGCCGACGCTGTATTGCTCGCCGGTGCCCGCGATGGCGCGGTGAACATCTTGAACACGATGGCCAACCTCGGGTATCGGCCGGCGACGTTGAGTGGAGACGGCATTGTCGGTATCCAGGCCTCCGAAGCGGACCCCGAAGGAGTTTTTGTGTCATTGGCGTACCTCGCCGACGCCGGGGGTGATCGTAACCAAGATTTCGTTTCCGCATACCACACAGCGTACGGAGGCCAGCAACCGGACCATCGAGGGGCAGGCGCATACGACATCGTCCGCCTGCTGGCCCGCGCGATTCAGGAAGCCGGGTTCGAGCGCTCCAGGATCCGTGACTACCTGGCAGGAGTAGGATCCGAAACAGACGCGTTCGAAGGAGTCACGGGTCAGATCGCCTTCGATAGTAGAGGCGACATCTCAGGTAAGGACGTCGTTATTGGTGTCTTCCGAGACGGCCGGATTGTACCGGCTCCGAAAAGACGATGAACCTACGAGTCGCGCTGAACACCCTACGAGCCAGAATCATTCTCGGAGAGATAGCGCTCGCGGTTGGCCTGGTCTTCGTCGCTGCGATCGGAATCGGGGCGCTCCGGACAGTACGGAATACGGTCACTCAGGAATTGGAGGCGCTGACTCGCATTTCCAACGAAACCAACGGCCTGGTGACGACGCTGTTCGAGCAGATACGGGCGGCCGAACAGTATCTCACGGACGGCTCGCTAGACGCCCGGAACACGTTCCGGGCGGGGGGAGAGTCCGCGTACTCCTCGCAGCAACGGATGCAGACAGTCCCGGACCTAACCGAATCCGACCGTGTCGTGGTGATGCAAATCGGAGCGCTTCAGGCACAGGCTGAGGTCCTCTACAGCTATGCCCATGCTCAACAGGATCTGGGACGCCGGTCTGACGCCCAGGCCGGCGCCGCTATGGCTCGAGAACAGGCGGATGAGATGCTCAGATTGGTGGGGCTTCTCTCCCGCCGCCAGACCACACGGGCCGAGGCAACGGGCCGTTCGCTCGCGCTGGCAGCCACAGATCGCGAATTGCTCGTCTGGACGGTGCTGGCAGTTTCCATGCTCCTGGCGGCGGCAGTCGGGATCGCGACGCTCAACTCCGTGGAACGTCCACTCCTCAGACTCGTGGCTGCTGCCCGTCGTTTCGGCGATGGCGATTTGCGGCCTGTAACCCTGGGTGGCATGCCGGCAGAACTGGCCGAACTCGGCAGTGCCATGGACCGGCTGGGTGGAACGTTGCGCACACTGGTGACCGAAGTCATGGAGGAGAGTGAGCGCATAGCAACTGCTGCTGAGGACCTTTCGTCCATAAGCGAGGAGCTTGCGGCAACTGCCGGGGATATCTCCTCCGCGATGACGGAGGTCTCGTCTGGCGCCCAGCAGCAGGTGTCGGGCCTGGCAAGCAGTACAACGGCCTCTATAGGGCTTCGCGAAGCCGCAGAAGACACGGGCAAGGTCTCTGGTCGGGTAGCCGAGTTGGGAGGTGAGATTCACAGGTTGGCAGAGACCTACAGTTCAGACGTAGGCGCAGCTGGAAACGCACTGGTCGAACTCGGGAACTTGGTGCAGCAGACGGCGACACAGGTGGAGGAGCTCGACAAACTCTCCGAGCCAATCAACGACTTCATTGATTTGATCAAACAGATCTCGTCACAGACAAACTTGTTGGCTCTGAACGCTGCCATAGAGGCGGCGCGGGCCGGTGAGCAGGGAGTGGGCTTTTCAGTTGTGGCCGAGGAAGTACGACAGCTAGCCGACACGAGCGCACAGGCTGCAGAGAAGGTATCGGGAACGACCAAGACGATTCGCGATCAAGTTGGGGTAATGGCTGAGACGATGGCCGCTGGGCGCGCTCAAGTGCGGGGGGTCGGTTCGGTTTCGCGCGGCGCCGCTGACGCCCTGGCTAAAATTGTGCAGTCAATTGGCGAAATCGAGAGCGAATCGCAGCGAGTAGCTGGCGAGGCCAATAGGAATCTGAAAGCGGTAGAGCAAATCGGCCAATCGCTCCGGTCAGCATCGGAGACGGCCCAGTCCCACGCATCTTCGAGCGAGCAAGTGGCTGCGGCGGCTGAGGAGCAGGGAGCAACCACTCAAGAGATGGCAGCCCAGGCGGCGGCTCTGAATCGGGCCGCGGATCACCTCCGTTCTTTGGTTAGAGCCTTCCGAGCCTAACGCTTCTTCTTGGCCGCTTTGGCTGGCCGTTTGGAGGACTTCGTGGCCGTCTTGGTGGACTTCGTGGCTTTCTGTTTGGCAACCTTCTTTGCTGCCTTGGCCTTGGCCGCCTTCTTCGGAGCTTTTGCCTTGGTGGTGGTCTTCTTCGCTCTATTGACGGGCTTGTCCTTGTGGCGACGTTGCTTGGCCGCCCCTTCCACTGCGGCCAACAACTCGGCTCCCTCAGCAGACGGTATCAAGCCTCTTCTGGTGGCATACTGAACCAGTTCTCGGACGTCCTGCATGCGAAACTCGCCCAATCCCGCTCCCGCACGGATCATGTTCACGATGGCGTCCGCCACTGGACTGCGGAGAACACTGGCCAGACCAGGAACAGATTCAAGTAGGGACGACAACTGCGAGCCACCGAGCTCGGCCGTCATGCAGCACTCCTTAACCAGAGGTAAGTTCGGAGCGGCAAGCTAGCGGGAACACCATTCTACGTCAAGCGGGGCCCAGCCGGGGAGGATTGGCTCTAAAACGTTGTCTTTCAATAAGTTGCGTGCAGCATCGCCGCCCATCACACCAGTCGGCTCTCGTGAGCTGACCGGTGGCTCGGGACGGCGGACGACAACTGGGGTGTGCAGTCCGCTGGATCAGGCTACCGGCTTACGATTCGTGCGGGAACCCGCCTTGCGCAACGGAGTCGGTGCTTTCCGCAGGACGCGCCACTCCGACTGTGCCAGCATCTCACCCAGAATCGTCTGGGTGCGCCTGTCCACCGGGATATCGAGGTGCATCTCGAGACGGTACTCGGCACTGTCGGCACCACGGCCCTGAAGTACGAACCCGGAATGCTCCGGCCGGACTGAGTCAACCTCGATGTCCACCACCGCTACGTAACCCTCGTCTGCCTTGTTCGTAGACTCCATCTTACCTCTCAAGGAGGGCTCATCTGGAAGAGATAACCCCAACCCGACGCCCGTCAAGTATCTGGCACCGAGTTTGCCACTGAATCTGTGGAAGGCTAGATTTTAGCGTTGGCTCAACCTAGGGGGGAAGCATGGGACGCCGAGGGATAAAGGAGTACCGACCGGCCGAGGCACTTGAGTTGATCCTGGCCGATCGTGATCGAGAGACCCTGAAATGCCCGTCCTGTGGGCATTCCGCGATCGAACGGACCCCGAAGAGACGCCTGAGTGGTTCCCGCTGGAGCTCACACAGGCAGGTACTTTTGCGCTGCGCCAAATGCGGCCGCCAGGCCGCCTACGTGCCAGCCAAGGTGACCCAGCCGTCACACCACGAAACGGACTGACCCGCCCGGCCAACGGCCCTGTTGGATCGGGCCACTACACTTGACACCACATCATAGGCCTCCGGGCCGACACCGGCCTGCGTCCCTCAATGGCGCTGGACACTGCTGGGGAATCTCCTTGTCGGGGTTGGCTTGCTCGGATCCCGAGCGAAAGGCTGCCGGTCAGTCGGGCGTGGAGAAGATTCGGCTCCACCGAATGGCTGTCAGGAACGGCAGTGGCAAGACACCCCTTTTGTCGAAACTGTAGTAGATGAAGAGAGGCCTTCCGTCGATCCTGTCCCGGCCCAGGAATCCCCAATACCGACTGTCATATGAATTGTCCCGATTGTCTCCCATCACAAAGAAGGAGTCGGCCGGCACCGCGATCGGTCCCCAGTTCTTCAGCGTAGGTCGATATGGCCCGGGCTCATTGCCAACGAGATACTCGCGCTGCCAAGCCCGCATTTGCGGATGCTCCGGATCTACCGTCGGGTCCAATCGGTTGGCGTACGGCTCTTCGAGAGGCTTCCCGTTGACATAGATATAGTTGTCTTCCATAGCCAATGTGTCACCAGGCATTCCCACTATTCGCTTCACCACATTGGTGCCGGGGCTCTCGGGAGAGTCAAACACCACGACATCGCCTCGAGCTGGCTCCCGGATAGCGGGCAACCGCTTATTCACTATGGGGATCTCGGCACCATAAAGCGCCTTGTTCACGAACAGAAAGTCACCAATCAACAGTGTGTTTTCCATGCTCGGTGACGGGATCCGGAACGCCTGAACCAAGAGTGCCCGGAGGAAGAACCATATGACAAGCGCGATCGCAATCGACTTCATCCATTCCCAAGCCGACTGCGATGGCGATCTTTTCATTTCCTTCGTGTTCTTACCGCTCACCTGCTAACTCCAGTACTCTTCAGCGTTCAATCCAATCGGCAATGAAAATATTCGTTTCTCCCTCTACGCTGCCATAACGATTCGACGCGAAGACGAGTTTCGTGCCGTCAGGAGAGAACATCGGAAAACCGTCGAATTCCCCGTACGTAGTCACCTTGGTGAGTCCCGATCCGTCGACACCAGTCAAATACAGGTTGAAATCCCTGCCACCCATCTCGAAATTCGACGAGAAGATTATCCGCCTACCGTCGGGGTGAAAGAACGGGGCGAAGTTGGCACCACCTAGATCTGTTACCCGGCGCTGTTCGGTCCCATCAGAGTTCATGACCCAGATTTCCATCCGGCTTGGCCTCACTAGACCATCGGACAACAGGGCCTGGTAACCGTCAATCTCCTCTTGGGAACTGGGATGCCAAGAACGATAGACGATCATCGAGCCATCGGGCGAGAAGAAAGGACCGCCGTCGTATCCCACGGTGCTGGTCAGTCGCTTCAGCCCGGTCCCGTCGACGTTCATTGTATAGATGTCCAGGTCCCCATCCATGACTGAGGTGAATACGATGGTTTCACCGTCCGGCGAGAGAGTCGCCTCGGCCGTGTATCCGACAGTCTCCGTCAGACGCTGCAGCCCGCTTCCGTCAGGTAACGACGTGTAGATGTCAAAGTCATAGAGCGCCCAGACGTAGCCACGTGACATGTCTGGTGGCGGGGGGCAGGCCTCACCAGCATGGAAGGTGCTCGAATACAGCACGCGTGACCCGCCGTCATAGAAGTAGCCGCAGGTCGTTCTGCCGAGCCCGTTCGAGACCCGCGTCATCCCCGAGCCGTCTATGCCGATTACATACTGTTGGTCACACTCGGCGACGGAGTCGGTTCGCTGGAAGATCAGGCGTTCTCCGTCAGACGAGAAATACGCCTCTGCATTTTGCCCCCCGAAAGTGAGCTGAGTCAGATTTGCAAGGAACGGTTCTCCTTCTTCGACATCGCGTGCGACTGCCGGGGACTCCTGTGTCGAACACCCGCTCAGGAATACGACCGCGGTCAGCACCGCAGGCGCCCATCTCGAAAAGCGAATCGATTTGACCATCATGTTTGAATCCGTCTCAATTGAGCCGATAATTATAACCACGGGGTCCCTCAGGTTCTGCCCACGTGCCACGGAATTTGCGCATTCTCTCGCAATTTCTAGCGCTCCTAAGACCACCGCCGACCCTCCCATTGCGCGTAAGTTCTTTCTTTATAGTATGTTATATATCTTGGTACTACGCTTGCGTATATCACGGGTTTGTGGGAACACGACCGGTCAGATGGAGACAGATTATGCTCGATGGGATGAAGAACAGCGGACGAAGGGCCATGGACCCACTAGGTAAGCTCTGTTTCGAAGGGCAGGACGTAGCGAGCTACCTGTTTCAGGTCCCCGATGACGAGGCTCAGTGGGAACGAGTGCGGGGCATCGTTGACTCCATCATGACAGAGACCGCCAACTCAAACCGAAGAGAGCTGCCGGCAATAGCGTCCGACCTAAAGGCCGCCTTGTCCCAACCGCCGTCGATGTTGGTCGCGGAACAGCTCATGACGGGCTTTGATCGGATGACGAAACTATGGAAGTCAGCAAGAAGCGGACTGATGGATGCCCGGTCGCTCCGGAAATTGGGAGAAGAAGGAGATCAATAGGGACTCCCAGGCGAGCTGGCTAGCACGCACACCCGCCTGGGAGTCGGCAGTCAGCGTATCTGGCTAGAAGAAGACACCTAGATCGAGTCTTGCTGATGCCCCCGTTGCGTTGTCAAACAAACCACCGAGGGTTCTTCCACCCAGCCCAAAGAAGAAGTTCCGCGTCTCCACACCGATACCACCACTGAATCCGACACCTTCCTGCCCGCCGAACACGAGTCCAGCGCGCAGTGGCAAAGCCTTTACTAACCGCCAAGTCGACCAGAGATCGACGGTGGTCGGAAGTTCGAAATCGTTGCCGAAGGGAAACGTCGCTATTACGTCCAACTGAAGAATGCGGTTGGCCCAGGCACTGGCCGAAAAGCGGGCGATCCGGGGCAACGTTACGGTGACACTGGTCGTCTCCTGCAACTCCAATTGGAGTGTATCGAGCACTTCCCTTACTTCGTCAATGTCGGTGGTCTGGAGATCCACGGTTGCGGAGCGCCGCTCCACTTGTGCAATCGACACGGCACCCACGTTGGCTAGCATCGCCTCGAAAGCGAAGCCGGACGTGGGCCACTCCACCCGGGCCAGAAGGTCGGCAACGAAGCCACCGCCATCGTTGAGTTCTATGTGGCCGTCGAACAGATCCGGAGTCTGCAGTGTTTCGATTGACAGGTTGGCCGAAATGGAATCGCCGGTCACACGGATTACTCCACCGTTACTCAACGCCGAATTTGCGCTCCCGTACGCCAGCGGTCGCACATAGCGCGTGCCGGCACCGATGGTGAGGAGTGCCCCATCTTGCGTCTTGAAAGGCCCGAGGCGATAAAGAAGGTGGCCGCCGATCTCACCAGTTGTCAGCCCTTCCGAATCTGAGTCGCCAAGCGAGAAGTCAGACTTGGCACCGTTCCCGTCCCGCAGTAGCGACACTGCTTCATCGTCAACCGAGAGCCCGCCGTACGCACGGGCACCTACCGTTACACCGATGTCGAGACGGCTGCCTATCGGACCTCCGATGTACACGCTGACCTCGGCCTCCCCGTTCCCCTTGAGCCCCGATCCCTTCTCAACGAGCCCCAGCGCATCCAGCATGTCCACTATCAAGACGTCATCGTTGTCACCGATGAAGACCAGTGCACCAATGTCGTTGAAGTTGACAGTATTGTTCGCAGCGGTCCCCCCTACGGAAGTCACGAAACCCCAGTGGGGAATGAACAAGTTGCGGAACGGATCTATCCGAAACGTTGGCGTCCGCCTGTACCCTTCCTCGACCCGCGCCGCCTGGGAAGTCTCGGGAATGGTCTGCGCTTGCAGCCCAAATCCCGTTACAACTACGGCGGTGAGTAACAGCATGATCGTGCGTCTCATTGCGAGGCCCCCAGACGCAGCTGTATCCGCCCTCGCGAGTCAAACTCGGCTCTGGCTCCAGCTTTCACAGCACCCCTTCTCTGCGAGGTCTCGTTTCCCATCAGTCGGACTCGAACACTGGCCGTGAACTGATTCTCCAGCAGCGCCCTAACCTGATCACTTAGGAGTGAAATGAGGGCAGTACTAGTACGAGCACTGATGAGCCGTCCGTTCAGATCAACGATCGCGGTATCGACACCTACCCGGCTCACGATCACCGCGTCCGGGTTGAAGAACAGGTCCTCATCACCCAAGTCGCCCGGCGCGAACGCGATGTCGAGTTCCACACCGAACGGGAGGTTGTTGATGACATCGGTTGCGAGTTCCGCTAGAACCAACCGCTCCAGAATTGGATCCGCGTCGTCTGCATCGAAGTCGAGGCCATCCTGAGTGGTGTTGATGACGAAGACCACCCCGGTGTCAGGAACTGTGAAATCGAGCACCGCAATCAGATCGAGCTGAAGGTTGATCGCATCACTGCCCAGGATCTGACCCGCGACAGCATCCGTTGTAACAGTTCCCTCACCAACCAGGGCCGCGCGTCTCCCGTCCAGAACCATATGCACTAGGCGATCGATCAGCGCACCGCCCTGAAATGTGAACGTCGTGTCTCCGTTGGCCGGGATGGTGAGGTAGTTCTGGTTCGTCTCGGCGACCGCAACGAAGATTGAATCCCCGGTGACCGAATCGGTCTCGAAAACAATGGGAGATGGCAGTAGGCCACCGGCTGTGAGTTCAGCAACTCCGAGGTTGAAATCAACAAGAATAGCGTCAACGTCAGCCGTGTTCTCCACGCTCATTAGCAACCTTGCGTCGTGGAGGGTCACCTGACGGACCATGTCCTCCAGATCTCCGAAATCCACAGTGTTGAAGGCTTGGTCGCTTACGATCTCCTGGTAGGCCACAACAGGCACCGAATCCCCGAGGCCTATGAACGGGGCGAATAGCCCAATTCCATAACCCAGCGTTCGCGTGTCGATTCGGATACCTAGCATGCTGTCCGAGGTTACGACCACGACCACAGGATCCAACAGAGATTCAACGTTGAATGTGTCGCTCACCACCGGCAGCACGTACTCGACGATTCGCTCCCCACCGCGGCCCAATTGGTCCCTGGCCTCAGTGAGCGATGACGGCTCACAGGACAAGCCAAGGAGGGCTGCAGTTAGGAGAAGACCGCCTGTTCTGATCGAGTTGGGCATGGGACTCCACTGCTCCATGAGATGAACCTACGTAAATCTCTCAAATGCAGTGAGATAGACAAGTACTTAGATCACATTTTCGGTACCGTGGGGGTCACATGCCAAGACGTGGTGGTGCGACCAGTGTGCCACCACCACGTCTTGGCTGCTAAGTACCTACTCGGCTCTCATATACGGATATCTGTAATCCACCGGCGGTGCGAAGGTTTCCTTGATCGTTCGCGCGGAGACCCAGCGAACGAGGTTCAGGCCCGACCCGGCCTTGTCGTTTGTTCCACTGGCCCGTGATCCACCAAACGGCTGTTGCCCTACCACTGCCCCGGTGGGCTTGTCATTGATGTAGAAATTGCCAGATGAATGTCTGAGGGCGGCATGCGCTTCTGTCACAGCCTTCCGATCAGTGGCAAACACGGCCCCAGTTAGCGCGTATGGCGATGTCGAGTCCAGGAGTTTCAACGTCTCGGCCCACTTTGATTCCTGATATACGTAGACGGTCAGCACCGGACCAAATATCTCTTCGCACATGGTCACATAGTCGGGTCGTTTCGCCCTTATGATCGTGGGCCGGATGAAGTACCCGTTGCTCCCGTCCGATTCACCACCGACCAGAATCTCGGCGTCCGACGAAACGCGCGCATCCTCAATGTATGTGTTGATTTTCTTGAAGGCCTTCTCGTCGATCACTGCCCCCATGAAGTTCCGGAAGTCGCAAACGTCTCCCATTGGAATCGCCTCTACCTCCGAAACGAGCCGGTCCTTCATGGAATTCCACATCCCTTCGGGAATGTACACTCGAGAGGCTGCGCTGCACTTCTGTCCCTGGTATTCGAACGCTCCTCGCACTATTGCCGTGATGAGAGCATCCACGTCCGCGCTTGCGTGGGCAATTATGAAGTCCTTCCCTCCCGTCTCCCCCACGATTCGCGGATAAGAACCATACTTGTGGATGTTCTCACCGATCGTTCGCCAGAACGACTGAAAGACCGCCGTCGACCCTGTGAAGTGCACGCCAGCAAACTCGGGATTAGCCAGCACCATGTCTGTGATCTGGCCCGAATCGCCAGGGACGAAGTTGACGACACCCGGAGGTAACCCTGCGGCTTCGAGCAGCTTGGCGACGTAGTATCCGCTGTAAATCGTTGTTCTTCCAGGCTTCCAAACCACTGTGTTGCCCATGAGCGCAGGCGCGGTCGGGAGGTTGCCGGCAATCGAAGTGAAGTTGAACGGGGTGATGGCGTAGATAAAGCCTTCCAACGCACGGTACTCAAGCCGGTTCCACATGCCGGGCGCGGACATTGGTTGGTCCTGATACAGACGCTCAGCGAAATGAACGTTGAAGCGGTAAAAATCGATCAACTCACATGCAGCATCTATCTCCGCCTGATGTGGGGTCTTACTCTGACCCAATATCGTCGCTGCATTGATGGTGTCGCGCCATGTCGTGGCCAGGAGTTCCGCCGCTTTGAGCATGACTGAAGCACGCTCTTCCCAAGGCCACGTAGACCACTCTTCGTGAGCTTTGTTGGCAGCTCTTATGGCGGCCTCAATCTCCTTTGGGCCTGCCCAATGACACGTCGCAAGAGTATGTCCGAAATCGTGTGGCATCACGTTCTTGGCTGTCCTACCAGTACGTATCTCCTTGCCTCCTATCAGAAGCGGGATCTCAATCTCCTGAGAAGCCAGCTCCTTGAGCTTGGCCTTGAGGGAGGTCCGCTCGGGTGTGCCGGGCGCGTAAGAACGCACCGGCTCGTTTACGGGAATCGGTACTTGGATATCACCGCTCATATCCGCTTGCTCCTGACGATGCGGGTGTGATCTATTTGGCCCCAATCCGTCAGCCGGGGCTGGCTGTTTCGCGGATAAAGTTACAGCGTGAAAGGGCTGTGTGAGAGGGGGAGGGCTCGACGCCACAGAGCCCGCATAAGGCCGGATGGTAGGCGGGCGGCGGGCGCCCGCCTGCCAACCTAGAAGTACAGATGCAACTCGACGCTTATCACATCCACGTCGGTCTCTACCTGAGGGACGTCTTCGAGAAACGTGTAAAAAGCCGATAGCTGTACGAAAGAAACTGGGAACGCCTCCAAACCCACCCGAACTCGTATGCGCTGATCTTCATCGACATCGAGATTCGGGTCGTGATAGCCATATGCGAGTTTGGCGTTGAGCCCCTTTAGGAACAGATAATTCCCTTCGACGTACGCGACGAGCTGATCAGCAAGGTCTCCAGCTGATGCGTCGCTTGCTGATTCAGCTACGTAATCAACCTCTCCAAGCACTGCCAGCGAACCGAAGCCCACTCCACCCCACCCACCGAAGACGTTGCGCTTGCTGGCGGAGTTGCTGTTATGCGATGCAGAAGCCCCCAGTCGAAAGTGCCGGTGGACAAATGCAGCGCTCGAAGTGAGTTGCTTCTGGTCGTCGTTTTCTACGGGGGCTGTGTTGCCATTGGTGAGTGATACCATGATGGACAACGGGCCGGGCTCGGCTCCCAGTTCGATCCCCTGGTCGGGCGTCTTGAACGTGAAACCGGTCTGCGACCTGATAAAGGCCGCGTCGTCCCACAGGCGCCACCCGAACGGCAGCACGAACTTCCCCGCCTTGATGTAGCCGTCGAGAGGCAAGCTCTCGAACAAGCCAAACACTTCCCGAGTGCTGGCTCCCCCTGGACCAAGCGTCTGGTCCACGTAGAACGAGACCACGTTCGGTATGAGTTTGGCTTGCAGATGTAACTGGGCTTCGCTCACTCCTGCTTCGGTGCGGGGAGTTGTCTCACTCACAGCAGCGGCGGCAAAAACACGGAGGTCGAACCCCAAGGAAACCCAATCGTTGAGCCCACGGCCTTTTGCATTCAAGGTCCGAAACGGCAGTTCCGTCTGAGACCAGGCGTTGCCGAAATCGTTCCTGCCGCCCCCACCGGTTCTGTTGACATGACACTGGGAGCACTTGAGACCGGTTCTGAGCGCAAGGTAAGGCTCCTCCGCGCGGAGTTCACCCGCAACCACTGCGGTCAGCGCCATCACCAGTGACAAGCCCTTCAGCGCTTGGCTGGCCGAGGACTCAGTTGTTTGTTGCGCCATCGGATATCCACTGTCGGATTGCATCTATCTGCGCCTGCGTGAGGGCATCTAGTCCTCCCAACGGCATGCGGCCTCCGGAGCCGTCGACTCCGGCCTGCGTGTGCGTACCCTGAACCTTGTGGACAAGATAACTCTGATCGGGAAAGTCCGGCAGCACTCGCATCAACCCGGAACTTGATACCGTCTCGGCGGCAGGTACGTTCACGATGTTGGCGTATGCCTGCCCGTCACTGAGGTTCATTCCCATCGCGGGACTCGAGCCGGCATGACAGCCGGAGAGAGCGCAGCTGGCAGTGAAGATGGGCTGCACCGTAGCTGCGAAACCGGTTCCGCCGCCGTTCCCTCCGTTGTCGTCATCGTTAGGGTCCACGACCCCGGACCCATCTCCTGCGCACGCCACTCCCGCCCACACCACGGCCCCCAATAACAGGTTCGTAGCTCGCATATTCGCTCCTCCTGTTGAGCAGTCTCCAGTCGGGGACGCCGAGGGCGCCACCGTCGCTCCTTCCAAAGCGAACCGATCGACCATCTACACTGTTCCTGGTTCGGGGTTCCGGTACAGGTCTTGATGCGCGCTCCCGGCGGCCTCGACTACGTGGTCCCGACCAGTTGTCATTCCGACGCTTAAGTCGTCTATTTCGACGTTCGGTTGTCCTCACACTAATCCGTGCTAGGTCCGGCGGGAGGGAGGAGGAGTAGATGGGCCAGCGATCACGAAACGGGACCGGTCGCATCTGTGGCATCTACACGATGGGGATGAGAGATCCGTATTCAGGCGAGCTCGGGGAAGGTTCCTTTTCTGGTAACGATCACCCGCTCCTGACGGCATCGATCGGCGAGGATTATGCAGACTGCCAGTGGCCGCTCACGGTGAAGGCCAAGGCTTCCGTAACACAAGAGCAGCTCACGTGGTATCTCACCAAGCTCTTCGAAGCCGTAGATGAGGGCTTCTACATGGATCCAGCTATTGGACCCGCCATCTATTGGCGGTGGGCTGGTAAGAGCCTCCCAGGCCTGGCTCCAGGTGAGGGTGACGAAGATACCGACGACCCTGACGACATCAATCTCGAGTTCGGCTCCGGCGTAGCTAAAAGATCTTCTCCCGGTAAGGGACCACAATGCGGGATCTACCTGGTGGATGACGCAGAGAACTGGGATGGCGATCAATTCTACGGAAGGATCCACCGCGATACAGCGATATCAGGGGCAGTCGGTGAGGATTTCGCCGCATCGAGGTGGCCGCTGGTCGTGAAGATCAAGGCAGGCATAGAACGCGAGCGTTTCTGCGAATACCTGGGTGGCTTGATTGCCTGCATCGAAGACGGGATGTTCTTCGATGTAGAGGATGGCCAACCGGATTCCTGACACCTCCCCCAGTCAGCTGTTTCTGATAGACATAACGATCGGACGGATAGCGCAAACGAGTGCCAGCGTATAACTGGTGAGCTCGTTGTCTGACATCGCCTCCCTGGGCGCGAAGTGCCTCGGTGACTGGAAGGGCTCAAAGAAGAGATGCGAGAAGCGCTGAAGGAAATCACGCCACGATCTACTCTGCTCTCCTTGGTACTCCGGCGTGGAGAGCCGCACCTCCTCAAGGAACGCGAGTAATATCTGCGCGGCAGCTGGCGGCAGATCCCGAAACCGATGCATACCCGGCTGTTTCACGAGCAGCTCGGTCCCTCCAAGACCCGACGTATCGACCTCACCGGACACCCGGCTCGCCCCACCCTGCAACGGTCGCCCCTCGCCCGATATCAACCAGGCGAGGTTGAGAGCCGGGTATGCGTGCTTCAGCGCTGCCAGAAAGGAAGCCCTCGGTTCCGTTCTTCGCTCGTAGTTGGAGACTGTCGTGACGGCAACCCTATCCCCGGCTGGCAGAAGTTCGTTTACGGTACGACACATCTCCGCCTGTGACACTTTGGCTACCTCGGTGCGCCAGTATCTGAGCCGATCGTTAACCGTCTCTCCAAAAACTTGCAGTTGATCATAATTTATTGCAGTCAATTCAAATACCCAATATTTTGCCTATTACCACAAATTATTGCACAAAAGTACGAGAAAGGCCAGTGTTTTTGAGGGGTCTGCTGATCGGCTTCTTAGGTGATCTCACCTTTTAGTGGGGCAGATAGGCCTTGTCGGCGCAAGAAATCCCCGTCTGCAAGGATTTCTGCCACCGGTCGATCAGCCACTAGCTTGCCACTCTCCAGTACCAGTGCGCGGGTGCAGAGTGCTCGCGCCACCTCGAGATCGTGGGTTGCCACCATCAGGGTTTCCTCTCGCTCACCGAGAAGCCTGACGAGCGTGCGCCGGCCGCGAGCATCGAGATTCCCGGTCGGTTCGTCCAGAGCCAGCACTGCCGGCCGTGACACCAACACCGTTGCCAGCGCTGCCAGTCTTTTCTGCCCGCCGCTCAGGTGATGGGCCGCCCGTCCTTCATTTCCCAGCAGGCCTAGCTCACCCAGCACCTCCCGAGCTCTACCCACAGCCTCTTCCGGGTCACGGCCCTCGTTGAGCGGCGCGAACGCCACGTCCTCCAGTAGTGTGGGCAGGAACAACTGGTCATCCGGGTCTTGGAACACCAGCCCTACTCTTGTCCTGACTTCCCTCAGTGTGTCGTCAGAGATCGGGACTGAGTCCACCGTCACGCTCCCGGTACTCGGTTTCAGCAGTCCGTTCAAGTGAAGCAGCAGCGTGCTCTTTCCGGCTCCCGTGGGTCCGAGAAGAGCAACTCGCTCGTTCAGGTCGATTTGAAATGTCACTCCATCGAGTGCACCGGTTCCGTCGGGATACCGGTATCCGAGGTCGGTGATCTCCAGAATGGGTGTCACAGATTGGTCAAGTAGGCGGACAGGGTGATCGATCCTACCGCCACTACGAGCAACCCGAACAGCAGGATCGTGCGAACATCCGAGTGGTAATGGTACAGCGACGGCACCTCGCCCTGGAATCCGCGCGCCAACATGGCCCGGTAGGTCCGTTCGCCGCGAGCGAACGAGCGTCCCAGAGCCGCTGCTGTGATACCTATAAGCAGCTGGCGCCATTTCCTCGCTCCGCCTCCTGCATTCCGGCTCAGAGCTGCACGCTTCATTCTCTCTACTTCGTCGACCAGGATATAGAGCAAACGGTACGCCAAGCCCAGCGAGGCGGTGACGCCTCTGGGAAGACGGAGCTGACGCAAGGCCATGATCAGTTCGGGGAATCCGGTAGTGCTCACCAACACTATCGCGGCGCCGAGAGCCACCGCGGCTCGCCCTGAGGCAGAGCCAAACCGCAGCAGACCTTGGTCTGTCACGCTAAGCCAACCCAGCTGCAACACCGTCTCTCCCGGAACTAGGAACAGGAGGGCCACCGATGCAAACAGGACGAGCGCCAGCGGGCCTGACATTCGTCTGATGAGAACGCCGGCGGGGACGCGAGCCACAGCTGAGAGCAAAGCAACCAATACGGTGAACGCTGAGATTTGAACCCAGGCGCCCAGCGGGAGCGCCGCAGCTCCCACCGCCACCACAACAGTACCCAGCAGGCGGATCACCGGAGGCGCCCGGGTTACCGGAGATTGTATGTGTGCGTATTGATCGAGGTGGTGGAAGCTCATGCCTTCGTTCGAAAGTGCGCCGCAATCCTGCCGAGCGCGAGTCCCAGGAAGAACACTGCGACCACTCCAATGACCGCAGCGACCCACGGTCCGCCAATCGGCGCGGTGTAATCCGCAAAAGGGCCCGACAGGTATGACACCACCGTGTCCTCGATGCCCAGACTTCTAGTTGCCGATTCCAGTGCGTCGGGTCGCGAGGATGCTGCGTAGGTCGCGAGTACCGCCACCACCAATGAAACTGCCGTGGTCACCAGCGCCAATCTGCGTTCGTTCGCCGACGGCACAAACTCAGCCAATAGCAGCTGCGGTTGTGCCCTCTGCAGGACGGCTAGGATTCCACCTGTCAGCCCGGCCTCCACGAGACCAACCAAGAGATGGCTCCCTCCCACCGCCATTACTGCGGGAATCAGCGGGACAGTATCCGATGCGACCAGCTCGATGGCGGCAGCCATGCCAACCGTAACGACCGAGAACCAGCCGGCTACGGCGGCTGCAGCTATTTGTTTTCGCGGCCCCCGGCCCAACAACGCCAGCAACCAACGGTAGATCAGGTAACCGACCCCGACTCCCAAAACTGCGACATTGAGAGTGTTTGCTCCTAGAGCCGCTATCCCTCCGTCCTGGAACAGCAAAGCCTGCACCAAAAGAACCGAAAACAGTACGAGCATCGCTGCCCATGGTCCTACCAGAACCGCGACTAGGACACCCCCGATGAGGTGAGCACTGGTGCCTGCACCGAGGGGGAAGTTGAGCATCTGCGCGGCGAACACGAACGCGGTGGTCGCCCCCAGAACGTGCGCTTCCTGCTCCCCGAACCGGTCGCGGGAACGGCGGGCAGCCAACGCCAGGCAGCCTGCGCTGGCGATCGCCGCTCCGGCAATGACTGGTGCACTCAGAAACCCGTCCGGGATGTGGGCCACGTTCTAGTCTCCACCTTTGATTATGGCGCTCGAATAATAGCGCGATGCCTGAACCTTGTCGGTCTGTGCATCTCCCCCTCATATTCGCGAGCCGGTGGCAGCAGCGTGCAAAACCGATAGACTTGTGAGGTCCCAAGAGAACTCGAGGGTGCCATGAAGCGTTCAGAGGGTAGAGTAGTCGGTGTTTTGATGCTTGGCCTGGTTGCGGCCGCCGCGTTCAGCAACGGCGCAGTCGCCCAGGACTCAACGCCTGCTTCCACCGTCATCCTGGTGAGACACGCCGAAAAGGCAGGGGACGGAGTCGATC
>JBDGZZ010000002.1:0-69477 GCA_039588335.1 Gemmatimonadota bacterium
GGAGCCGACGGGCACTTCATGTTGGCAAACGTCCTTGGCAGGCTTTCGCGCACAAAGGGTGGGAAGGAGCGTGTGCGTTTTGGGAGGGAAATCTATGACGAGGCCGCTTTGGCTTTGGAGTTGGATCCCCACCACGACGGTGCAGAGCACGTTCTTGGCGCCTGGCATGCTGAGGTCAAGCGCCTCTCGGGAATAACCAAGTTCTTTGCGAAGACGTTTCTTGGGGGCGGCTACATGGGGATCGCCAGCTGGGATTCTGCGGTAGTGCACCTCCAGTCCTCAGTGGAGTTGAAGCCCGACCATATATTCCACCATCTGGAACTAGCCGAGGTCTACATCGATATCGAAGAGTACGCCAAGGCGCGAGGCGAACTCGAACAGGTCGTGGCTCTCCCAGTCACCGATGTGGGAGACCCAAGACACAAGGAGACAGCGGCCCGGCTATTGGAGGAGATCCAGAAATACGAGCAGCCGTAGTCTAGAACCGCTAGCGGCGTACGCGGCGCAACCGACGCTTCAAGCGGCGCCGGTGTTTACCGAGTTCTCGCTCGGCCTCGCCGCGCCAGTCGTCTATTTGGTCGCGGGCATCGTCGTGAATGTCGCGAATCCCCCGGCCGATCCGCTTCCGGAGAACTTCGCCGCGCTGAGGCGCAACCAACATCGCGACCCCCGCACCCACGATCGCCCCCACAACCAGGCCGATGGCAAAGCCTCTCAAGCCAATCATGCCTTCGTATACACCCAGTTCTTCCAGATCCTCATCGTCCAGGTCTTCGTCGTCCAATTCCTCGTCAACCAGTTCGAGGTCTTCATCGCGCTTCATTGTCCACCCCCGTCTGTTTTCGGCCGGCCGCCTGATTGCATCAGGTCCTCTATCTCTTCCACCGTCCGCGGTGCTCCGTCGGACAGGATCTCGTAGCCATCCTCGGTCACCAGAACATCATCTTCGATGCGCACACCGAGGCCCTCCTCCGCAATGTAGATGCCTGGCTCGACGGTGAACACCATGCCCGGTTCCAGGGGTACCGAGTAGTCACCGACGTCGTGTACCCGCATCCCTAGCCAGTGACTCAATCCGTGCATGAAGTATCTGCTGCAATTCTGGGCTCCGCAAAGATCGCCGCCATGCTCGGTCATGTAGCTGCGAGCTACCTGTCCGATTTCTCTCAATGTGACTCCCGGACGGATCGCTTCCATGGCCGCTTGCTGGGTTCCCAACACCAGGTTGTAGATGGCCTCTTGGCGAGCAGAGAATTGCCCGTTAATCGGAACCGTGCGAGTCACGTCCGCCGTGTACTGTCCATACTCCGCACCGATGTCCATCACAACCAAGTCGCCATCCTCCGTCCGCCGTCTGTTCACATCGTAGTGCAGTATCGTGCTGTTTGGTCCACTACCAACAATGGAAGGGAAGCCGACCCGATCCGCTCCGAGGTTGCGGAACGTGTACTCGATTGTGGCCTCCAGTTGGTATTCGTACATGCCCGGATGGGCCGCCAACATCGCCGCTCTGTGAGCCTCAGTCGTTATCGTTATCGCCCGGCGAAGCGCTGCAAGTTCCACGGAATCCTTCACCAATCTCATGCTATCCAGCAGTGGAACCACATCACGCAAGTCGGCCTGTGTGGCATCTACTACGATAGAGGTGCCCCTCCCGGACTCATGGAGAGTCGTGTAGACGGGCCCCGGGGCCCATGCAAGCAACTCCTGAATGGCCGCACGAAAACCCTCCGGCTCGAACGGTCTCACGTTGTGGATCCCTGTCAGCTTCATGGCTTCATCGCCCGGACCGAGCTTCTTGCCAGTCCACTGCTCCCTCCCTGGATTGCGTTCCGGCAGATAGAGCGTTACCGCACGATCGGCGCCGTTAGCAGTCAGCACTAGCCACGAATCTGGCGACTCTATGCCCGTGAGGTAGAAGAAGTAGTCATCCTGACGGAAATCATTATCCTGAAGAACTTCGTGTTCCACATCGCGCGGAGAGGCAGCCGGGATCACAACGACTCCGGCTCCGATTCTGTCCAGGAGCGCCTCACGGCGGGCGGCATGAGCCTCTATGGCGACTGGGCGCCCGGCACCCGGAAGCTCAGGGATAGGATCTGGTGGCGGAGCCAGTGTTTGAGCTACGAGCTGGACCGGAACTAGTGAGAGCAAGGCCGATATGCGCACTGAGTGTGATCTCCCGTAGTGTGTTAGTTTGATTCTAGCGTCTTGACGGACCTCCGTCGAGGCCATCAAACTTCAGCATCCGAGAATCATAATGCTTGTTTACCCGAGACCGATATGACCGATCCAGCGACGGCAGAGACTGGCATTGACCAAGAGAAGCTCGAGACACGCATACGAGACCTCGAGCACGAGCGGAAACTACTGCTCGCTGTGGTGGATATCTTGCAGGACATATCCGGCACGCTCCATTTCGTCGATATCCTCCAGGTCATCACACGCAAGCTTGGAGAGACCTTCGGACTGGACCGGTGCTCGATCTTTTTGATCCAGCATGGCACTTCCAAGGCGCGCCTGGTAGCATCTTACGAGGATCCCTCGATCAGGAACTACTTGGTAGATGTCGATCGTTATCCTGAGCTCAAACGCGCTCTGGAGTCAGGAGAAACCGTATACATCCCGGATGCGACCAGCGATCCCAACCTGAAACACATAAAAGGAGTTCTGAAGAGTCGTCGGGTTCAAGCCATTACCGTTGTACCGATAATGTGGCGCGGCTCAGCGATCGGCGCGATGTTCATGCGAACGTTTCGCGATGGCCCGGCATTCTCCGACGCCGATGTGCACTTCACACAGATTGTGGCCGGTCTGGCTGCCAAGACTCTCCACAACGCATTCCGGTATGAACAGCTCGTCAGGCGTCAGTCGGATGAGTCGGCTCTGACACGACGGACCGATTTTGAGCGGATCGCCCTGGTCGGATTCCTGAGACGCTTGCTGGACGCATGGGTCAACCGTGAAGGAGCATGGGGTGAGGGAGTGCTTTCGAGAACGTCGGGCGAAGAACTCGACCGCCTCGTCGATGTCGCCATGACCGTTGTCGAAGAGGAGGCGAAGGGACACTGAGGCTTGCGCGGCGCTCGAGGTTGAGCCTATGTTGCGCCGGACCAAGCTTGGCATGGACAGATGACGACTCAGACTCCTGATATCGAGATGATTGCCGTGGGCAGCGGCGCGCTGCACTCGCTGCGGCGCTCGCTCTCACGTGATTTGGGCGAGCAGGCGGCCATCCCGCTGCAGGAAGCCGGCTTCGCAGCAGGTGGGCAGGTCTACGAGAGCTTCAAGGCGTGGCTGCCGGATTACGCAGGTGTCGACGATCCGGCCAAATTGGACGCCACCGTCTTGGGCGAGGTTCTGTCAGCGTTCTTTGAGGCGCTTGGCTGGGGCAGACTGACGCTGGAGAGAGCGGGTAAGGAGGCCCTCGCAATAACGTCCACCAACTGGGCTGAAGCCGAGCCCGGTGGCGAGGCAACCACCCCATCATGCTATGTGGCCTCAGGCCTATTTGCTGATTTCATGGGACGGATGTCTGGAATGCAGGTCGCTGTCATGGAAGTGGAATGCCGGACTCTGGACCAGCCGCACTGTCGCTTTCTGGTCGGTACTCCCGAGACGATGGAAAAGGTCTGGGAGACGTTAGCTGAAGGCGGTGACTACAAAGCGGCGTTGCCGGGTTGAGGTGCCCCACCCCACCCATCCTGTAGCTTGTCGGCATAATCGGGCCGCAGGACCAACTCTCCGTTCATTATGATCTCTCGATCCCACGGGAGAATGATGAAGGCCTCCGTGGCCATCGCACAGTAATCTGGCTCGTATTTTCCGGTCATCAGTGAGACAGCAGTCCGAATTTCCGCGGGGTTCTTCTTCTTCACGGCGGAGAGTGCAAGCTTGAGGGTATCACCGGAATCACAGGTTTCGTCCACGATGAGCACGCGGCGCCCGGCAACATTGGGCGGGGGTTCGGTCACCAAAGTCGGGCTCGTGGCCGTTCCGAGCCGTGTCACGGCCATCGAAGCAAAATCGCGCTGGAGGATCGAGGCCACGACAGCCCCGGGAATGACCCCGGCCTTGGCGATTCCTAGCACCAGTTCGGGGTCGTAGCTTCCGGCTATGCGAAGGGCCAGGGCGCGACATAACTCTCCGAAGAAGGTCCAGTCGATCTCCAGGACGTCTTTTTGAGGGTTGCTGGCATTCATTTGAGGCACAGAGGCAACGTAGTACGGAGGGAAGGGTTGGTACAGGGGCAACCCACTCCTCGTTGCCTACCACTACACCCTTTAATATCTTGGGCGTGCGATGGCTTTCTGGAAACGCCTCTTCGGACGGACCCGTGGCACAGAGCTGAAGCCACAGCGGCTCGACTACCTCAATGAGGCGTTGGCCCTGGAGCGGCAAGGCGACTACGACGCTGCACTCACTTCTTACCGGCTCGCACTCCGCGATCACCCGGCCGACCCGCGTGTGCTGCAAAACATGGCGATTGCATACACCAAGACCCACCGTCACGACGAGGCTATACGCTTCTACAGGCGCGCTCTCGAGATAGACGACACCCTGGCCGGTGCCCATTACGGACTCGCGTTTCTCCTGCTCCACCGAGGAGAAGGCGAGTATGCCGAGCGACATTTACGCCATTTCCTGGCCCGTCCTCCTAGAGGACCCGACGCAGAGAAGTGGATCGAACACGCCCGCGAGGCCCTGGCAGAACTGAACACGGAGAGCGACAACTGAGAATTCTGGCCGCCACCGCGATTCTCTTGGTTGCCTGCGATCCCCTCGCAAACGACAGCGACAAGGTCATCGCCCTAGAAATCGATGGAACCCCGGAACGGACTGTTGAGGAAGGTGACACTTTGACGCTGAAGGCCCGAGCGCTCAACGTGGCCGGCGATACGGTTCCTGGGACAGTCATAACCTGGGAAATGGTTGACGTCGATAGCGGTCAAGTCGGTTTCACCATCGACGGCGCCACTGGGCTCATTACCGCCCACGCTCCGGGAAGCGGGAGGGTACGGCCCCGAGTCGAAGAATTGACGACTCTGGCCGTGGTATTTGTGACGGTGACGGCTGCTCCGGACTCTGTGGGGCCGAGTGGCGGGCAGACGGTCACAATGGCAGTTACTGACTCCGTCTCGCCACCCCTGACTGTTGTTGTGTATCAATTAACGGACGAATCGGCCAGTCCTGTGGCACTTGGAGAGAAGCCGGTGCACTTTTATGTTGTGGAACCATTGCCGGGCTCGAGTGAGGCGGGTGGGTTCTTTCTCACCGCTCAGGACAGTGTAGAGGCAGGCTCCGATCCGCACAGTGTGACCGTCACGACAGACGCGGGTGGCAGTGCGTCAGTCGTCGTCAGGCGCATCGCCGATTCCATTGTTCCTGACAGTGCCATGGTAGAAGCCTCGGTCACGGCCGCGACAGGCGGGGCCGTGTCGGGGTCCCCCGTTCGCTTCGTGGTCATCTTCGATGGCAACTGATTGCCGACAGGAAGGGATGGAGGTACACAGTGAACTCTCCTGAGACCCTCACACAGCTCTTCTTCAACGCGATTGATCGTTTTAGTTCAAAACGTGCCGCTCTGCGTTACAAGAAGGACGGCGCCTGGCACGACATCACCCATCACGAACTTGGCCGGAGAGTCCACCATGCTGCCCTCGGGCTGATGGAACTCGGCATAAGGCCCGGCGATCGCGTTGCCATCATGGCGGAGAACCAGCCAGAGTGGGCACTGGCGGATTTTGCGATTCTCACTGCCCGCTGTGCCGACGTGCCCATCTACCCAACTCTTCCACCCCCGCAGGCGGCATACATCCTCAACGATTCCGGGGCATGTGCTGTCTTCGTGGCCGACCGTGAACAGTACCAGAAAGTTGCCGAATCTCGAGGAGGGCTCCCGCAACTCAAGCACGTCGTTTCGTTCGATGACGCTCTCGATGAGTCCGGCGTCATCGGACTCAGCGAGCTCATTCAGAGAGGTGCGGCAGTAGAGCCGGACTACCCCGACTATCAACGTGACGCGTGTTCCGTCGACCGCGACAGCCTCGCCACATTGATTTACACATCGGGAACTACGGGTGAACCCAAGGGCGTTATGCTTTCCCACTACAACATCGCGTCAAACGTGGAAGCCGCTTTGAAGATCGTCCAGATAGGTCCCGACGACAGTTGCCTCTCTCTCCTGCCCCTGTCTCACAGCTTCGAACGGATGGCCGGCCATTACACCATGTTCCAGGCCGGTACGACCATCAGTTATGCCGAGAGTGTCGAGCAGGTACCAGCCAACCTGCTCGAGGTCAAGCCATCTATCGTCCTCTCTGTGCCTCGGCTCTTTGAGAAGATCTACGCCAGAGTTCTGGAGAACGCCATGTCCGGCGGAGCACTCAAACGGCGGATTTTCTTCTGGGCTCGGCGGACAGCAGAAGCCTGGGCCGATCGAACGCTCTCAGGTCAGCCGATCCCAGCCGGTCTGGCCTTGAAGAAGAAGGTGGCTGACAAGCTGGTGTTCTCCAAACTTCAGGCTCGCACTGGCGGCCGCATCCGGTTCTTCGTGTCCGGAGGTGCACCTCTCTCTCCGGAGATCGCACGGTTCTTCTACGCTGCGGGGATTCCCATTTTGGAAGGCTATGGCCTCACCGAAACATCACCCCTGATTGCAGTCAACCCGCTAGAGGCTCCCCGGATAGGGACTGTAGGCCCGCCCTGTCCAGGAGTGGAAGTGCGCATTGCTTCCGACGGGGAGGTACTCTCACGGGGACCCAATACCATGTTGGGGTACTACAATAAGCCCGATGCTACCGCGGAGGCTATCGACTCCGATGGGTGGTTCCACACCGGAGATATCGGGGAACTGGACCCAGAAGGCTACGTTAAGATCACGGACCGCAAGAAGGACATCATCGTCACTGCGGGAGGAAAGAACATCGCTCCACAGCCGATCGAGAACATGGTCAAGACCAACAAGTTCGTGCTCAACGCCGTCCTGTTGGGTGACAGACGAAAGTACCCGATAATGATCGTAGTGCCAGATCCAGACGCAGTGAAGAGGTGGGCTGAGGAACGACGCATCACCGGTGCCGAAGACATTTTGCAGCACACCGACGTAATTGCCATGGTGGAAAGGGAGGTGATGGGTAGCTTGCGTGACCTGGCCAGCTACGAAATGCCCAAGAAGGTGCTCTTGGTCAAGGACGACTTTACGATCGAGGCAGGTGAGCTAACGCCGACGCTCAAGGTGAAGAGACGAGTAGTAGAAGAGAAATATCAGGATAGTATCGAGGAGTTGTACGCCGGATAGGTGACAGACCGGGCCTTCAATCGGCCTCTTTTTGCCCCACCCATACTCCCCGTTCGGCGGCTAGCCGAGTGACACCCTGTACCGCGCTTTTCTCGTCAGCTACTACTATGCGGGATCCTCTGGCGAGGACGCGAACACCCTCTTCGAGCCACGGTTCCTCCGCATACTCCTTGCCCACAACCACACCTCTAGCCATCGACGACCTCAGTGGAATCGTTGCCGGTGACCGAAGCAAGCTGAGCACGTCCGATTCGCTCACATCCGGCGGGGGATTTATCCCGACAAAGCTGATGCCATCGAGATGATCGCACAGATGTGTGGCAAGGCGCGTAACAGAACCCACCAGCACGACGTAACCTCCCGAGGAGCCTAGCGACAACAACGCCTCCACCAAGTCGGGATCCGGAATCTCCTCCACCGTGAGATCGTCCGATCGACTGTGGCCGCCAAGCAGGGGATCCATCCCGAACTCAACGACTCCATCGGCGATCGCGAATTCCGTCTCGCAGGCAGGGCATCCTACCGTTCCCTGAATCACCCTGCGCCCTTCCGTCTTCTCTGACGAAAGAACACAGTATGTCTCCTCGTGGACCTCCGGACAGCGCAGCATCTCGGCAAGTTCAATGAACATCCCATTCCCTTCGTTACACCGTTGGCATGATACGCATCAACTCGACGTTGACTCTCGGAGGTCGTGTGACTGCAAACAAAACACCCTGAGCGACATCTTCGGCGTGCATCATATCGGCCCTGTCGATGAGATCCTTCCGTCCCTCAGCATCCAGCTCATCCCATAGCGCTGTATCGGTCGGCCCTGGCGAAATCAGAGTCATCCTAACGTCGGTTCCCGCCAACTCCCGGCAGAGCACTTCATGCAGTCCACGTAAACCGAACTTGCTAGACGCATAAGCGGCATTGCCTGGAAAGGGTACGTGATCTGCGATGCTCCCAACCGTGACTATGTGAGAATGCTCTTTGCGAATCAAATGCGGTACCAGCTCACGCAATAGCAGGAACGGACCCATCAGGTTGACTGCAAACTGCTCCTTGAAGTCCTCGGTCGTCGTCTCTGCCAGGGATTTCAACACGAACGCTCCAGCGTTGTTGACGACGATGTCGGGAATGCCAATCTCAGCCAACACGCCAGACACAGCCTGCCGAACCTCAGCCTCATTCGTCACATCACAAGGGATGTCGACCTGCCCGTCCTTCATACCCGCCGACAGCGTGCGCGCCAGTCGTACCACGTAGGCCCCTTCGGCCAACATTGCTTCGCAAATGGCGAGCCCTATCCCACGGCTCGCCCCGGTCACAAGAGCAATCTTGCCAGCTAGCGTACTCAATCCAGCCAACTCCCCCCGTGAACGAGCCGGAGGAATTCATCTCGCGTCTTTCCGTCGAGGAACGAACCCCGCAGCGCACTCGTGACGGTCTTGGAATGCTGCTTTTCGACTCCACGCATCATCATGCACAAATGGTAAGCTTCAATTACAACGCCTACTCCGTGCGGCTCCAGGACCTCCATCAAGGCGTCGGCGACTTGATCGGTGAGCCGCTCCTGCACCTGGAGGCGGCGGGCGAACACATCGACGACCCTGGGAATCTTCGAGAGTCCGATGATCTTGCCCTGAGGTAGGTAGGCTACGTGCGCCTTTCCAAAGAATGGCAACAAATGGTGCTCGCAGAGCGAGTAGAGCTCCACATCTCGAACAAGAATCATGCTATCGTGCGGTTCCTCAAAAACGGCACCGTTCACGACTTCGGCCACCGTACTCCTATATCCGCGCGTCATCCATTCGAGTGACGTTGCCACTCGCTCCGGCGTTTTGAGCAGCCCCTCTCTGGTAGGGTCCTCTCCGACATGTTCCAAGACCTGCCGAACGAACTCTTCAATGACAACGCCTTCGTCAGACACGTTGTCGAGCTTTCTCAGTCGTTCGCTCATAGGCCTGACTCCGCAAGCTGTATTTGACCGTTTGACACCAGATTCAAGAGTCTTTGTGTCCCGATACCCACGACACGGCATATCTCCCATGGACTGTGAAGGCTATTTTCGCTTCCAGTTGCCGTCAAGCTGGCAACCCCGTTACAAAAAAGGCGCGCCCTTCGGGGCGCACCTTTTGATGTTTCCAAGTGCGGAACGAAGAGTATTATTGAAGCCCGAATCAATACGGCCCGTGTCCTAGCTGCAACATCTGCCTTCCCAATCTCAGGGCATGACATTGGCAGCAGCAAGCGGACACGCATTCGAGCTTGTTGGCTCAATAATGTCTCTCTTCGCCCCGCTTATATTGCGAATATAGACGTAGTGCAGAATAGCGTCAAGGAAGTCCGAATTCTCTAGGGGGAAAGCAATGAACTTCAACTACCTGGGTGCCTCATTCAGTATTCTATTGTGGATGTATTTGCTATTCATTGCAGCGGTACCGAGTGGCTGGGTTCATCTACTTCTGGCCGTCGGTGTGGTCCTTGTGGCTAGAGGTATAGTTAATGAGAAGAAGAAGTGATCAGATTTCCCAATTCGAGAAGAGCACCTCGCCAGCCTGCGGGATCGGCTCGGGATACCCGATCAAGGTCATGCGGAGATCGGTCCAACGCACTTGGTACCCCAACCTGATCAGGGCTTCGAAGGCATCTCCGAAGGCGGTTTGACACCTGATGGCCACGTTAGGTATTCGCGCTTTGGCAGCACACTGTTCCAAGGCTACAACGAGCTTCTCAAGAGTAGCAACTGAGTCGCCAAACAGCTTTAGTACGCGGAGCTCGTCCTTGGAACGGCTCTGTGCCAGCGGCGCAGAATGCCACAGTGCGAACCCAGCGATTTCTCCGTTCTCCTCGATGACCGTTGTGTCACCGATTGCCAGCTCCGCAGTCAGCTCCAACTCTCGCGTGAAATCGAAGCCGCTTGCTACTCGGTCCAGGCGCTGACGGCAGCGTTCGATGAGTTCAGCCCTGTGCTGATGTGGAACATCACTCAAACACCGGAATTCAACTGAGGCGCCCTTGCGCTGCGCATCACCGGTCATGGTCATTGTCAGATACTGCGGTGCAAATCCCAGTTGGCCATAGAAACCAATGTTCTCGACGGTGCGCGGCATGGTCTCCAGGCCCAAGGTGGTCACACCAGCATTCTTCAACCATTCCATGGCCGTGCTGACTATGGTCTTCCCAACGCCGAGTCCTTGCCGATCCGCTCTGACAGCGAGTGGACCCATCCAGCCCTCGACACCTGAGTGATGAGCGATATTGAATGCCACCAACTCATCACGCTGGTCGAACCAGAGCATCGCACCCTTCCCTGCATCGCTAATCGCATATTGCCAAATAGTGGCATTGAGCTGTGGTACGCGTACACCCACAAGGCCATCACGCCTGTACCGGTCGGTAAAGGAATCCGAGAACAACCGGTTCAGGGCCGGTACATCAGCCGTCTTAGGTCGCCTAGGACCGCTCAGTCCCTGAGCTAGCCGCCGAGCGTTCACGGGGTCGGAATTCCTCCGTCCTCCGTTACCAAGGCCATGCTCTGATTCGTATCATACTCGACTCTCATCACGCGATCGACACCCTCCTTCACGGTCTCTATATGGGTTATCAAAATCACTTGGGGGAAGCGTCCGGCCAATCCCCGTAAGAGATCGACAACATTGTAACGACGACTCTCATCGAGACCGCCGAAAATCTCGTCAAGCACGAGCAGAGACAATGGTTGGCCAGCACGCTCAGCTACCATCTGGCTGATACTCAGACGCAGTACCAAGTTGACCAAATCTTCTTCACCCCCCGAGATCACAGGTTTTGGGACGCCGCTCTCCAGTACCAGGGAGTGGTACTGCTCATCCAGTTCGATCTCGTCGTACCGAGCATCGGTCAAATCCGACATAAACGTCGAAGCCCGTTCAGCAATCTCAGGGCGCATCGCTGCGTTCAGTTCCATCCTGAGGTCATGCAAGCCACGATCAAGCTCATCGTGCAACCGGAGATCGGCCTTGATCTGCTGTACACGTTCCTCACTTTCCTTTCGCTCTCGAAGGCGACGTTGGGCTTGGTCGCGACCCGCCTCTGCTGCCTTTACATCTCCCTGGACTGTGGCCGCTTCCAATTCCGCTTCCCGCAGCACTGCTTCCGCATTCTCATACCGGGCCCGGGCTTCCACGAACTTCTCCTCGCTGTATCCAAGGCCTTCCATCGACGCCTTGAGTCGTTCAAGCCTCTCTTCCAGACTCGAAAGCTTCTTCTCTGCAGTTTCGGCCTCTCCAACCAATCGCTCGGCCCGCTCTGCCTTCACATTCAACTCCACCCCTTTCTTACGCACCGGCTCCAAAACGCGAAGCTGTGTACGCACCGCGTCGTGCGTCTCAGCATCATACGCATCTGGCAGCTCTGCAATCTCGGCCTGCAAGGCTGACTCCCGCTCCTGCAACCGGCGCAGTTCCTTCTCTCCTTCCTCCTGCTCGCGCGCGCGATCCTCACAGCGAGCGACCTCCTGCACTGCGGCCTCTACCCTACCGCCGCTGTCTTCAAGTCGACTCCGGGCGTCTTTGAGTTCCTGAGGCTCCTCACTCAGTTGGCTCACTCTCTGCTTGAAATACTTCCCGTCGATCTCGATCTCTTCCAGTTGCTGGTCAATGGAGTTGAGCACCGTCTCATACTCCCGGTCCAGTGGTCGCGTGCACGTAGGGCACGTCCCGTCAGGCCCGGCTTCGACGATCCGCTCACGCTGCTTCTGAAGATCGCGATATTGATCGCGCAGAGATTGCCGTTTGGTGTCCGCGTCCTGCTTGTCTCTGATCCACGCCGTATGGGCCTTCTTTTCGTCCACCTCCGCCTGTCCCTGCTCCTGCCGCGCGGAATCGAGAGATTCCTTGACAGCGCTCAGCACTTGTGCCGTGTCTCCGATCTCTTGTACCCGCTGCCTCATTCTGGAAGTCTGCTCCCTGACCTCCCTGACTTGCCCGGTGAGATCGCGCCGTTTGCCGGCGGCCTGCGCTTCTTTTTCCAGTCGTTCCAGCTCATCTGTCAACGGAGTAACACGGTCCAACTCGGGTGCCATGCTCTCTAGTTGACTCCTCGCATCGAGCGCCTCAGCCAACTCCTTGTCCAGTCGTTCGAATTCACGGCGCGCCTCTCCGACGTCACGTTCCGCAACCCGTAGTTCGCTGTCCAGTGACAAGACCGACTCACGGACCTCGACCATCTTGGTCCACGCCGGCCCTTCCTGCTCCAATAGTCTGGCTGCTTGCCCCTTCGCCCTCGATGCGCTTTTGGCACGACGAGTGGCTTCGGCCACTCGGGTCACCGCGCTTTCTAACTCCTCGATCAGCTCTTTCTCGTCACCCAAGCCCGTTTCGAGGCCCGTCAGCTCCGCGCGGCTGCTCGAGCGGTTAGCGCGCAGCTTGTCCTGAGCCAGCTTGATCTTGTCATACCCCAACACCCGCGACAGAAACCGTGCGCGCTCGCTGGGTCCCAATTGGCCCATCACGGCGAGTTCCTTTTGGCCCGTGAAGTAGGTGTTGAAGAACTCGTCCCGCGTCATGCCAAGAGTTCGAGTGACCTGAGAAGTAACCTCCTGCTGGGAATTGGCGATCGGTGCTTCTTGCCCATCCTGAAACAGCTCAGCGTTGTACAGACCGCGCACCACTCGGAACTCGTGCTGACCGATGGCGAAATCCACCTCTACCCGAACCTGAGAGCGGGCTGGCGCACCGTAACGCCGGATTGTGTCACGACTTCCACGCGCGGCCGGATTGCCGTAGAAGGCCCAGGCAATGGCCTCCAGCAGAGTCGTTTTGCCAGAGCCGTTTGGCCCTACAATTGCCGTGATCCCGGGGCCCAGGACGAGTTCGGTCTCGGCATGTTGTCTGAAGTTGACCAGCCTCAAACGGTGAAGCTGCATCTATTCCTCCAGCGCATCCCGCTCGACCTCATCGAGATAACGACTTGCCAGCCCGACCAAATCTTCTCGCTCCACCTCGGCAGTGAGAGTGCGCCGCGACAGGTAGTCCCGCACCAACTCTGCGAGAGTCTGCCTATGTCCCGGTGCCCCTACCCCGACTACTCGGGTCGACGGTGGACGGCGAATATCGAGGTTATAGTGTAGAGCTTCCGCCTTGGTCTCCCTGATCTGTCGATGGTCCATCTCACGAGCGATCGGCCTCGGCACATCGTGCACCACCTGACGCACGATGTTGTTGGAAATACCACCCGACACCCCACCGAGCCGTTGGGCGATCGCCCGGTCCAAATCGGCCGCACCCAGCCCCTCACCTTGAATCGGCTCCAGGTCGATCAGATCGCGCGCCAAGGGTACCGGTCGAAATCCCACTTCGAGTTTATCACCGCCAATCTCTACCAAGAGCCAACCCTTCTTGCCTCTGCGTCCTTCACGCCCTTCGTCAATGAGTTCCCCCCACGGGTTGGTGCTCACGTAGTCCAATGCTCCCGAGTACCATGCGTTGGCGGCAATCGGCCGCGCGACGTGATAGTGACCCATGGCCACATAATCCCAGGTATCCACATGCATGTCCCCGGGTTCAATCACAACACCGCCGTACTCGAGTGCCGAGGATTCGCGTGACAGGACACCCGCAATCTCTCCGTGCATCACCAGAACCTTGTGCCTGAGAGGCGCCTGCGGTTGCGAGATACATGTTGCTGAAGCAAGCAACGCTGCGTGGGGAACACAGACCATAGAGAGATCCAGGTCCTCGAACGTCAGCTCCCGAGCGTCCCCGGCCACCACATACACTCCATTCAATGCCTCGAACAGCTTGAGGATCGTCCCGGTCTCCACCGATCTGGGTGTGTCGTGGTTACCGGCCACAATGACCACGGGACTCTTGGGAAGGCCAGTGCGCATGCGTCGCAACTGGTTGAATGCGTGCAGGATAGCTGCGTTCGTAGGACGAACCGAGTGGAACAGATCTCCGGCAAACACCACCACGTTCGGTTTGGCTTCCACAACATCATCTACTGCTCGAGTGAACGCCTGGGCAACGTCCGCTTCACGCTGGTTGATTCCTCTCGGCGTCTGGCGGTAGTACTGCCGGAAGCCAAGATGCAGATCGGCCAGGTGGGCGAGCTTCACCGGACTATGGCTTCACCTGGTAGCGGGTCGTGGACTCCGATCTGAGTTCGTTCCCCCCTCCTCCAGGTACGCCTTCCTGTCCCGCCTCTCGTACCATAGTCATGCGGGTCCTGCTCACACCGGACACGAACCCGTTCCACGACGTCGACCAAATGAGGTTTCCAGCCAGATCTCCTGAAAGAACCACCCTGCCCGGTCCAAGCTCGTCCACAAAGGTGGCCGCTGGGAACCGTCCGGTCACAGTCACATATCCTAGAGTGTCCCTCGATCTGATCACTATGCTATCCAGCACTAGTTGCGCCGTGCCATTCACAGTGGGTGGCACGGTTTCGTTGCGCAGTCCAGGCACGGCAGATGTTATCGTGGGGCTCGACCAGCCATCGCCTGCTTCGAGGGGATCTCCAGGCAACTCGAGGTCAGGAATCCCGGTCAAGATCCGCTGCAGACTGGTAACACCAGGAAGTCTCTGACCGTAGTTGGATTGCTGCACGCGCATCTGCTCATCCATGGTGACCTGGACCCAGGCCGAATCTGCACCGGGTACCTCAAATTCGCGCCACCTGCCGTCTGAGCCGCGTGATCTGGTTGTGACGGATTCATAGGCAAGGTGGGATATCCGCATTTCGCCCGGGCCCGCCAGGGCAACTGTGCGCACCACCCCACCATCTGCGCTCTCGAAACGCTTTCCATCGAACGCCCAGACGGTGGTGGCTGTGGTGAACTCGGCCCTTATCACCGTTCCCGGTCGCGGCCTGTGGCGAAGCAGGAGAGTCTCCTGCGCCATCGTGGGCGCCGGAACGAAAGCGCCGGCCAGGATTACGAAGATCATCCTCCTCACATTCGCACCTGTGAAAGCGTGGTCACATCGAATCGTACATGCGTTACCGCATTGCCGTCGGCTGGGTCAGAGCGTATGTCCATCAAGATTACGGCACGCGTGGCGCCTGATACGAAAGCACTCCAGGCGGTCGACCAGACCATCATCGCAGCCAGCGACCCGCCAGCCGTCACCGAAGCAGACTCCCCACCAGCGGAGGCCGGTAACACTGTGGACATGAAGTTGCCACGGGCAGTAACATAGTACAGCGTATCGGCTGGTCGGGTTACCACGCTATCCAGCGTGGCCGTGGCCTCTGAGCGAAGCTCGCCACCCACCGGAACGCCATCTTCTCGGCCAATTGCTGCAAACGCATTGAGTGGATATGAAAGATCCGCTGTCCAGGATGCACCAACGGGAATCGGTGTTTCCGGTAGAGTCAGCAGGTGTCCACCGCCCAAGCCCCTGGCCATCTGTCCGTTCGTTGCCTGCAAATGAGGCATGTCCACGAACTCCGCTTCAAGCACCTCGAGCCTGTCGGTCAATACTGCTCGGACCAGGCCGAGTTCTCCAGCCTCGGCCATCACGTCACGCCACGCACCTCCCACCGGTCTCAAACGGGCTCGCAGTGAATCATAGTGCAGTTCCACCAGGTATCGATCGTCGGCTTGGGCGTCGAAGAACTGGGTCATGCCCTCCAGGCGACTTGCCTCGACGGACAGCGGAGCGCCACCACCCGGCTCCTGCGTAACCGTCATGAGAATGTCGCTGCGCGAGATCGTGTGGATCCTGATGGGTGCTCGAGGAGCGTATCGCAAGCTGTAACTCACCTGGGCGCCCGCGCGTTCGCTCGCTGACGTAGCTAGAACACAGACGGCTGACAGAAGCGTCAACACTCTACGGAGCATAGGGGTCCTCCACCGGCTTCAACCGGGTTGCACCTCCGGTTTCGTGACGCACCGTTTCACGAGTCACAGCCGAACCGAGAGCCGCCCTGAAGTAGCCGAGCATGTCGTCTGGCTGGGCTCGTCTTGTAGCGAGCAAGGCGCGCCGCACGTCCTGATCTCTATGACCTGCGATTATCTCTTTGATTTGGCCAGGCACAACCCGTCGGTCCATTGCCACCAACTGCCGCACCACCGCTTCCTCGAATTCCACGTCCTTGGCGGGCGGGAATTGCTGGATCCCTGCCGGCCCCGTCAAAGTCGGCGGTCGTGGGAACCGCACGAAGACCGGCTGCGTGAAATGCGGGTGTCGCACCATCAGCTCGCCTTTTGGCAGCGTCGCTAGTTTGATCTTCGTAGCAGGCGAGAGTACCTGGTAGCCAGGCGTTGCCAGTTCGTCCATGTCCATGCGTCCAAACAGGGTAGTGCCCGCGTTGCCCACCACACGCCGGTGCACTTGGGATCGAAACTGTTGCGCGCCGAAGAGTACGAGTCCCAGGTACCGACCGCGCTCAGAGATGTCCAGCAGCATCTTGCGTACATAGGTCTCGGGACCGTCGCCCGGCGCATACTTGTTGAGTTCGTCCACGAATACGACCACATGATCAACTCCCAGGTCCCGCCGCTCCAGGTGCTCACGAAGTTTCGACACTACACGTGTGAAAACCAGGTCCTGGGCGAGTTGATCCATACCCGCTACGTCAAGGACGTAGACCGAGCGATTCTCGAACATGCCGAATGGCAAGTCACTAACTGAGCCATCGTCTGTTACCAACCCCTTACATCTTGTGGAGATGTTGAGCAACCGATTGCGAACTTTCCGTATGGTAGCGATGTGATGGGTGCGCCACATATCACTACGGCCGGTCGATTCCAGACCTTCGAAGATGGCACGGAAAAGCCGTTCCAAGTCCGAGAAAGTCCGTACCCGATGTGTTCCACCCCATTCGTCGCTGAATTCCTTCTCCACCACACGGTCGGTCAGAAAATCGATGAACGCGTCGGACTTGGCATCGATGTCGTCGCGGTTGAGTAGGACCTCATGATAGTCCAACACCTCCCTTAGCCCCCACACGAGCGGCTGGACCGATCCCATCAGGTCGTGGTGCGTCCTCAACGTGTTGAGGTTCACGCCATCGGCCTTGAACGGGGCGTAATAGTGCACACTCTCGAACGGCCGTGGGTCGATGCCCAGCAGGTCGTACATCTCGCGGTCCACATCCGTCAGTTCGCCAGGCTGATCCAGGAAACACAGGTCCGGACCCTTAACATTGACACAGACTGCGGCGACGCTTCCCTTGTGTTCCGGAAACTTCTGAAAGATGCTAGTGAGAAAGAACTCTACGGCGCTGGTCTTCGTGGCCAACCCCGACACTCCCGAGATGTTCAGGTGTGCCGACTCCGGACCGAGCAAGAAATCGGCATCGAGGAACACTGGCGCGCTCATCCCTCCACCTGTGTAGAGACCAACCGGCACTCCACACGGCCGATCTCCCCGGACATAGGTGTCCATTCGCAGGGCGATCTCCACATCTTCTCGAGTCGCCAACCTCACTTCTGCCAATGGAACTGGCTGGAGTGGTTCCTCCGGTTGCTGACGCAACACAGCGGCAGTCCACAGTCGAATCTCTGTTCGCCTTGTCGGCGCGCGGGCCCCGGATGGGTCACCCTCGGCTGCGACAACGTCGTCCAACGGAGTGGCCAGATCCGAATAGGAGCGTCCGTCCACGACTACCGCGTAAACCCGCCGACCGCCTTCATCTAACACGCGGACAATCGCGCCGATGCCCAGAGTCGTGTCGGTAGCGGTCCAGAAGTGGAACTGGTGTGGTCCCGCGGGCAACGACTCCGTCGCGACGACCCGACCAACCGCAGAACCATCATCGAACCGAATCACAACCACCCTCCAACCTGAGTTCGCAGATAAGCCTCCACCTGGCGAATTGGATAGATGAGCCGATCCCAGCGGCCGTCGGGAGCCGAGAGTGGTGCGCGCTCTGACAACATCCAGCCACTGATCTCCGTTGCCTCAGTCCCCACCTGGTCCACCGGGCAACGCTCCAACCGAATGAGCCCGTGCAGCAGATCGTATTCCTCCCAGGGCCACAACCGAAGATACCATGTGTGGACATCCTCATGCACACGACTGCCACGGGCGAAGACGCTGGTGCGGAAACCAACGGGCAGCGTCAGGGCAGTCGTCATCTCACTCCCTTGGAGAAACTGCGTTTCATGACTCTTCACGATTCCTAACAGGCGCTTCGCGTGTTGGTCTCCTGCCAACTCAGCAATGGAGCCGTCCACCACCAACCACCCGTCTCTGCTGGACGCGAGGTATTCCCGAGCGACCCTCGCTTCAATCTCCTCCCGACATCGCTCCACCACACCCGCTGCGAGATGCACGTCGAGGATCGGATGCTCGCGGTCACTCTCACCACTGTCGAAGAGCTGAATGTCAGTCTGCTGCAAACGGCTAATCTGACCATCTGTGAGTCGGTTCAACGGAACTGCAATGAGTTCTTGAGATCGGTGCAGTTCAACCACCAGCGTCTCATCGCGGCGGCTCATGACGGCAGCGGAAACATAGCCGCGGACGACGGGCACGAGACCGAACCGCCCTATAACTGAATAGCGCTGGATCCCATCCATGAAGCCTGTGCCGAAGGGGGGAACCCGGATGCCACCAACGTCGATAGCCCGGACTACCTCATGTTCAACGGGTGCCGCCGTGCCAAAGGGGGTCCGTAACGGCTGGGGCACGTGCGTGAGCACTCCTGTGCTGCCCACGGTCCCTCCGGCACTCAGGATGGCGTCTTTGAGAAGGAAGCTGGGCGATCGGGTGGTTGAGGGATGCGACGTCAGGGTTTCAAGCCCCGGTCGAGTTCACTTGGCACGCCCCGAATCGGGGAACGGCGGAACATCCATCAGCCAGAATCCGGCAAGTTGGCCGTCGCCGTCCAGGTCAACGATCAGGTTCTCGGCCAGCGCGACGCTGTCCACTCGACGTGAATTGCTCAAGATGAGATGGATCGTAGACTTGTCGCCAGTCCTCTCGCACGCGAGAGGCACCTTGAGTTCAGCCACGCCACCCCTGTGTTCGTCGGCATCTGCAGTGACCACCAGACAGCCATTCCTCGCGGTCTCCGGAGGCTTCAACTCGGCGACGGTATTGCCTTTGGGCCAAACCACGACTTCGATGCCGTTCAAGACCTGGCCCGCCAAGCCCAACGAGACGAAGCATCCACCGGCACCGCCGAGTTCGATCGTGCCGTCCGGCTCGGAACTTCCGGCCGGCCCCGGCATCGCAGCGGCCAGAATCTCAGTGTCGAAGTTCCACTGAAACTCCACTCGCGGTAACCCGCCTTGGATCGGCGTAACTTGCGCAACGAGTGTCATGACCAACGTCTCTCAGCGAATTGGTTAGTGTGTTGACCGCTGGCCTCTATGCTCGCAACTGTCCTCCCCTACTACACGGCCCGGGCGGCGAGCGTGCCCAGGAAATCCGCTACCCTGGCGAGCGCGGTCGTCAGTTCCTTCTCCGAAGCTGAGTACGAGAGCCGCACCCAGCGATCGTCCCCAAACGCCTCTCCCGGCACGAGGGCAACGCCCTGATCGGCCAGCAGCCGCTCGCAGAATCGGAGGGCATTGTCGATCTCGCCACCAAAGTAGTTGTCCACCCGGAAAAAGAAGTAGAAGGCGCCCATCGGGTCAACAAACTCTACACCCGGCATCTTATCACGGAAATACCCAACGACTAGATCACGCCGGTCCCTGAACTCGGCCAACATGTGTTCCACATCGTCATCGATCCGCTCGTCCGAGTACGCCGTAGCTGCTGCCCATTGGGCGGGCTGGGATGCCCCGTGTGTCATGTGCGACTGCAGAGCAGCCATTGCCTTCACCACGGGTCCAGGCGCCAAAGCGAGCCCAATACGCCAGCCGGTCATTGCGTATGTCTTGCTCACTCCGCTGATCAGGACGACCCTCTCCAGCAGGTCATCTGACAGATCCAAGACCGATGGCGCCGGTCCTGACCCGAAGTGAATTCGCCGGTAGATCTCGTCGGAGATGACCCAAACATCGCGCTCTTTCGCCCAACTCAGGATCGCCTTCAGCTCCGCACGGGTATAGACCGCACCGGTCGGATTCACCGGCGTGCACAGAATCAGCCCCTTGGTTTGCATATTGGCTGCTGCGTCGAGCTGGTCAACACCAACTTTTAGACTCCACTGCGGATCCCCCGCCACGAACACCGGTTTGGCGCGCGACAGGTACACAATCTGAGGATATGAGACCCAGAACGGTGCCGGTATCAAGACTTCATCGCCAGTGCTGAAGAGGGTGAAGCAGGCATTGAACACCGATTGCTTCGCACCACTCGATACGATGATGTTGTCGGCATTGACAGGTCTACCCCCCGAAAGGAGCGACAAGTGGCGGGCTGCTGCAGCTCTGAGGTCGAGAATGCCCTGATTGGGTGGATAGTGTGTCTTACCCTGTTGAATCGCCTTGATACCTGCTTCCGAAGCGATACGCGGCGTATCGAAGTCCGGTTCGCCAGCAGACAGGTTTACGATATCTTCGCCTGCCGCCCTCCGCCTGGTGGCTTCCTGGCTGATAGAAACCGTCGCGGAAGGTTCCAGGTGGTCGAGATTCCTGGAGGGCTTGAACTGTATCGGGATCGACCGATCGGTCACGGCGTCACCACTCCATAGCGCTTGAGTATGGCCAATGTAGAGCCTAAAGGTAGTGCCTCCACGGCCCCCCGGTATCCCACTACCGGGGTCGCCAGGAACAATGAATTGTATATCGCCTCTTCGGTTGCCTCGATCACTGCCTCGAACAGTGGGCTCATATGGCCGTTTGGAAGCGGCCCGGCACCGGCAAGTTGGGCAACCGGAACAGTGCTGAACGCGATGACGAAGTCACCCGAGCCGTTCGTCATAGAACTCCCCGTGCGGGCGAGGCCAGCTAGCGCTCGTCGGCCCAGGCGAGTGAGATTGCGGTGGTCGACGGGGGCATCGGTAGCCACCACGATCATGATGGAGCCATCCGCCAGATCCACTCCTTTTCCTTCACCTCCTTCGCCTACAGATCCCTGCAAGTAATACCTCCCCAACTCCTGCCCAACGGGCGCACCCGCTATTGACAGCACGCCCCCGAAGTTGGTCTGCACCAACACACCCACCGTCCAACCACCCAGTCCTTCGGGAAGCCGCCGGCTCGAGGTACCGATCCCACCTTTCCAGCCAAACGCCACCGTACCCCGACCCGCGCCGACACTTCCCTGCTCTACGGGACCGCCCTCAGCACCGTTGATCGCTCCCAGCACGTCGGCTTCGGATATCGGACGAAGCCTGATGTGGTTCAGGTAACCATCGTTGGTCTCCCCGACCACAGGATTCGCTGACCGCACGTTTTCGTTGCCGGGCAGCGAAAGGAGGTAAGTGAGTACCGCGTCGGCGGCCCGCGGCACACACAGGGTACAGGTCAACACTACCGGTGACTCCAGCTCACCCAGTTCTTGCACCTGGGTGGAGCCAGCCAACTTCCCGAACGCGTTTCCAATCACGACCGCCGCAGGGACCTTCACTTGGAAGACATTGGCTTCGTGCGGGAGAATGGCGGTGACACCGGTATTTATGGAATCACCTCGAGCAATTGTCACGTGTCCGACCCTGACCCCAGCGACATCGGTGATGGTATTCAGCGGACCTGGCTGGAGCACGCCTACGACTATGCCGAGGTCTCTAGCGCTCTGCCTCTCCTGCGCCGAGAGATCCGGATTGAAGAAGACGACCGTCATGGCAAGCAACGTTGCCGTTCTCTGGAACGGGATCATTGGCACCGCCCTTGTGTGAGAAACTCCACTCTTGGTCGCTTCAGCCCGAGGCGTAGTGGTGCCGCTTCCAACGATACGGCAGTTCGACCCGGCCCCCACTCTCCCCGATTGACCCGAAAGCGCTGAGCGCATCTCGCAAGATAGTCTTCTGCTGATCGATCTGTCCTGGCTCACCGAATACCTGACCCAGACGAAACCGGACGATGACGTTGCGCGGCGCAGGAAAGGCCTCTGTCGCCGTCGGTAGTACGCTCACTGTCACGGTCGGTATGCCGGCGGCCTCCACCGCTCGAGCGACCAGTCCCACGGACTGGTGGCAGGTCGTTCAACCAGGTGCCGTGAGAACTGCATCTGCTCGGCAGGAACGAAAGACGTCGACGATCTCCGGGATCATCTCACTGACGAATCTGCCTTTCTCCCTCCCAAGGATGTGTCCCATAAACGACACGTTTTGGGTCACGACTCCTCTGATTTCCTTCGACTCAACCAGCTCCCGCAGTCGCTCAATTGGAAAAACACAATTGACGTCACGATCCGCCGCCGCGTGGTCGTAGTAGTCGTGTGTGATCGTTAGTTCAGAGGCTGCGACATCACCGGGGATCAGCCGGAAGCTCGCATCACCGTCGTGGTTTTCCATGTCGAAAGGAGCCTGGTGGGTGAGATGGACACCGGCCGACGTGAGCAACGCGATCTTGGCTCGAGTGAGAGACCCATCGATGGACGCTAGCGGAGGAAGCGGAATGAGATCCTCCCAACTTCGCACCGCGGTCCATGCGTATACGCGGTCTAGCCATGGTAGCCTCGAGTTGAGCACCGCTTGGACTCGGTTCCAGCGTCTCCCCAGCGTAAGCCCCCTTTCTGCAGAACCCGCCACGCTTGGCCGCAACAGAGGTTGCGAGATGCTTCCGTGTAAGCTAGCATCTCACCCACCTACATGGCATTGCCGTTTCTTTGACAATCGAGGGTCTCGTGTCCTGGGAATTCGCGCCGGACTTCGATGCTGGCCATCGCGCCGCGCTCGCTGCGGGGAAGAACTTTTTGTACGTGTCACCACCAGCCTGGTGGGCGACCCTTCCCTTGTTTGCCCAAGTCCCCCCGGCCGAGCCCCCGGGCCTGAACACTGTCGTAGTCGTTCCCGAGGTACTGGGCGTGGCCACCGGGGCCGCTTCACTCAGTTCGGTCGAGTCCCTGGGAAGCGTCCGCGGAGTATCCGGACTGTCGCGGGCGGCACGCCTATTGGAGCAGAACCTCGCCACCACCCTCGTAGCTACCCCTGCCGATCTGATGCAGCTAATGACTCGCTCGGCCATCGACCGCGAACGAGTCCGACGAGCGGTTATCGGCTGGCCCGAGATGCTGATGGGTTCCGGACTTGGTGACACAACCGACTCCATCCTGGCAGAGTTCGGCGGCTTGCAACGGATTGTCGTGACGGCAGACGAGCCAGCGATCAAGGACTTTCTGGAACGACATGCTCGCCGCTCGCCGATGGTGCTGGCAGCACCACCGATCAAACAGCCTACACCAGCGGTGCGATACGCGGTGACGAGCGCGGCCCACCTGACAGAGTCGGTAAGGGCAGCCCTCGACATCATCAACCCAGCCAGCACCTTGCTTTGGGATCCAACCCCTTTCGTCGACGAGCGTTGGCGGGAGTACAAAGCCGACTCCGCCATTCGGATCGGATCCGATACCGGGGGTGAGCCAGTTGAGCTCGGGGTGGCCGTGGACCTGCCCACAGGTGATGCTCTGGTGGAGCTGGCTGCCACCTCGGACGAAGTGTTGGTGTTGATACAGGGACATCAGGTTCAGTATTTGGACTCGATCTCCGAGCGGACGCGGGCTTTTCGACTTCCTTCAGACGCCGACCGAGCCCGTGACAAAGCGGCCCGGCTCAGGGAGGAGGTAAGGAATCTCATTGCGGAGGGTCGCGGCTCCGGCGAGCTACTAGCACTCGGACCGCTGTTCGATGAGTTCGACCCGGCAACCGTCGCTGCCGCCTTGGCAGCCAGGACTCCACCCCAAGATCAGCGATCGGACCGCGAGGCGGCTCTGCCGGCTTGGGTAAGGATCCGGGTCTCTGCCGGCAACAAGGATCGAATCCGGACCGGCGATGTAGTCGGAGCGCTGCTCAATGCCGTCGGCATCACCAAGGACCAGATCGGCCGGGTGGAGCTGCGGGATGCCCACTCCATAGTAGATGTACGAGCCGATGTTGCGGAGCGAGTTCTACGGGAGCTTGAAGGGGTTACGCTGCGGGGCAAAAAAGTGACGGCCCGAATCGATCGCCGATAGGCAAACGTCGAGCCGTCACGCTCCGGGCCACTGAGGACCCATACCCACGAACTAGTTGACTGCGTCTTTCAACGCCTGACCGGGCTTGAAAGCCGGAACTGTGGCAGCCGCTATCTGGAGCGCGTTGCCGGTGCGCGGATCGCGGCCCGTTCTGGCGGCACGCTGACGGACGACGAAGCTGCCAAAACCAGTGATCTGGACCTTCCCACCCTTCTTGAGCTCGCCTGCGATTACTCCGTCGGTGCCGAATAGCGCCTCGACGGCCCGGGCAGCATCTGCCTTGGACAGGTTCGCTGCCGACGCCAGTGCTTCCTGCAACTCTGTCTTGTTCACCGTACCCCCAGTCTCAGTGAGATATTCGTTATGGATGGTCGGGCGCTCCGGCCGCACCCGGGCTGATCTCATCACAAACAAGTAGTAGAGCGGGCGCTCCACCGCAAGCGTCTTGACTTCTCGGATGGGCGAGCGATAAGCTCATCTCCCCTTCACACAAGAGGTAATGGCGACGTGGTCCTACCCGCACACACGGGCCAGATAGAGGTGATCACCGGGGTGATGTTCAGCGGCAAGAGCGAGGAGTTGATTCGCCGAGTCCGCCGCGCCGTGATCGCGGGCAGGAGGGTCCAGGTTTTCAAGTCCCACCTCGACGACCGGTATGTGGCTCTTCATTCAGTAACCACTCACGATGGCGGCACCGTAGAAGCTGAGCCGATCGACTCAGCCGTCGAGATCGCACGGCGGATAAGACCGGATACCCAGGTAGTAGCGATCGATGAAGTCCAGTTCCTCGACGAGGGGATCGTGTCAATCACCTCTGCCCTCGCCGGGAAGGGTCTCCGGGTCATACTGGCGGGTACCGATACCGATTTTCGTGGCGAGCCGTTCGGGATCATACCAGAACTGATGGCAGTCGCCGAGTTCGTCGACAAGCTGCACGCGATTTGCGTGATTTGCGGTGGAGACGCCTGCCGTAACCAGCGACTGATCGACGACAAGCCGGCCCTCTACGACTCCCCCACTATCATGGTGGGCGGGAGTGAAACCTATGAAGCACGTTGTCGCCAGTGCCATGAGGTACCCCGAATCGATGAGGACCAGACGGAACTACTGTAAGACCGGCGTGCTGGGGGGCAGATGGGCTACCGGCAACCCGGGCCCGCTGGGTCGCGACGGGACTGGGCGATGCTGAACGTCGTGGTCACCGGGAACGTCGGAGCCGGGAAGTCCACTGTCGTCCGTTGGTTCGCCCGGTGGGGAGCCACCGTAATAGATGCAGACGCCTTGGTGCGTGAGGTCCAAGGGCCGGGGACCGAGACGCTGAAAGCAATCTCCCTCCGGTTCGGAACCGATGTGCTGCGTCCCGATGGATCCCTCGACCGACCGGCGCTGCGGGGCAAGGTCCTGGGAAACGACCAAGCCCTGGCCTCGCTAAACGAGATCGTGCACCCTGCGGTCCAGGGGCGACGGTCAGAACTGGCGGCGGAGGCCATGGAGCGGGGAGACGAGATTCTGGTTAATGACATCCCCCTGCTGTTCGAGGTCCTGGACCCAGCCGACTTCGACGTCGTGATTCTGGTTGATGCACCGGTACACGTCAGGCACCAGCGCCTGCTCCGGCGCGGGTTGACACCGGAGGACGCGGACCAGCTCATCGCAGCCCAGCTTCCGTCTGACCAGAAGCGCGGCAGGAGCGACATCGTGATCGAGAACGACGGATCGTTCGATGACCTGGAGCGAGCGAGTCGGGCAGCTTGGACCGAGGTGCGAAAGCGAATGAATGACTGACCGATCGCGCCGCACCAACCGCCACTGTCCGTACCGGATCGCCAGAGTTGACAGCCACAGGCCGGTCCGATAACCTACGCCTCGCAAACCCAAGACGAGAAAAACGGGACTCCCATGTCAAATATCCCCGATAATCTGCATTACACCGAGGAGCATGAGTACGTCAAACCGACCAGCGAGCCCGGCGTAGTGCTGGTCGGCATTACGGATTACGCACAGGGCGAGCTGGGTGACGTCGTGTATGTGGAACTTCCCGACGCCGGGTCCACCCTCAACGAAATGGATGTCTTCGGCACCATCGAAGCCGTAAAGGCGGTGTCTGAACTGTTTTCGCCAGTGGCGGGTGAAGTTATCGAAATCAACAGCGGACTAGATGGCAATCCCAACCTCGTGAACGAGGACCCATACGGAGACGGCTGGATGATCAAGCTCCGCATGCGGAACCCCGAGGACGCCCAACAGCTACTCGGCGCTTCGGACTACGCACAACATATCGGCGAGTAGCCAGCCGGGAGCGGGCGGGCCCGCATGAACAAGTGACTGACACGCCCCGGGATCCTTTTCCGGGGCGTTTTTGCCAAGGACTGAAATATGCAGAACCCACTACCTCACACTGATACCGAGCGATTCATAAGCAGACATCTTGGGCCACGCCCAAAGGACATCGACGTAATGCTCGACGCCCTCGGGTTCGACTCTCTCGATGCGCTGATGGACGCCGTTGTGCCACAGGAAATCCGTGTTGAAGGCCCACTGGACCTGCCCCCCGCCCGGACGGAGCGAGAGGTGCTCGAGGAACTGGAACAGCTGGCCGCCCGCAATCAGGTACTTAGGACATATATCGGGATGGGATACTACGATTGCGTCACACCTCCGGTAATCCAACGCAACCTCCTGGAAAACCCAGGCTGGTACACAGCGTACACACCGTACCAGGCCGAGATCGCGCAGGGCCGGCTCGAAGCTTTGCTCAACTACCAGACCATGATATCGGACCTGACTGGCCTGGACGTGGCCAACGCGTCTCTGCTCGATGAGGGAACCGCAGCGGCCGAGGCTATGACGATGACGCTCGGGATAGTGAAGCACTCCGGCAGGCCCGTCTACCTGGTGGACATCAACTGCCACCCCCAGACGATTGCTGTCGTAAAGACACGCGCGGAGGTACGGGGCGTCGACGTTGTGGTAGGTGACGCCCACGATTTCGAATTCAAGCCCGGAGTTATCGGGGCGTTGCTACAGTATCCAAACACTTACGGTCACATAGACGACTATCGCTCAGTTTGTGCTAGAGCAAGAGAGGCCGGTGCCTTGCTAACAGTGGCCACCGATCTCTTGGCACTCACGATGATCACGCCCCCAGGAGCTCTGGGAGCGGACATCGCCGTGGGCAACTCCCAGCGTTTCGGAGTCCCCATGGGATACGGTGGACCGCACGCGGGGTTCTTCGCGACAAAAGAGGAGTTCAAAAGGAAGATCCCCGGGCGTGTGATCGGAGTGTCGAGGGACAGTAACGGAAACCCCGCGCTCAGAATGGCGCTACAGACCAGGGAACAACACATTCGCAGGGACAAGGCCACGAGCAACATATGCACTGCCCAGGTGCTGCTCGCTGTCATCGCCGGCATGTACGCGGTGTACCACGGACCGGTCGGGCTGCGGCGCATAGCGCGGCGAGTGCATGCCCTGGCGGTTACACTAGCGCAGGCACTGGAGCGTCTGGGTTACACCATCGTACACGACGCTTTCTTTGACACCCTGTGCGTGGAAGGCGGACCCAACAGCGTCCTGCAAATCACCGAAGCCGCCCTCCAACGACAAATGAATTTGCGCCATGTGTCCGATACTCGGTTGGGCATAGCGTTGGACGAAACGACCACGCTGTCGGACATCGAAGACATCGCGTCGGCGTTTGCGCCGGACGGCACGCTTCCCTTTGACATGCCGCAGCTGGCCAGCGAATCCGCGGACTCGCTGGCTGTTCCGGAGGACTTCCAACGCACGAGCGAGTTTCTGACCCACACGGCGTTCCATCGGTATCACTGCGAGATGGAGATGATGCGGTACTTGAAGAAGCTCGAGTCAAGAGACCTGTCGCTCACATCAGCGATGATTCCGCTCGGTTCATGCACCATGAAGCTCAACGCCGCGGTGGAAATGATGCCTGTTACCTGGCAGCGTTTTGGCCGTCTCCATCCATTCGCACCGCGCGAGCAGGCCGAGGGTTACAGCCAGATGTTCGTGGAGCTCGAGCAGCAACTGGCTGAGATCACTGGGCTGCCCCACGTGTCGCTGCAGCCCAATGCGGGAGCTCAAGGCGAGTTTGCGGGCCTTTTGGTCATGCGCGCATACCACCGCTCTCGCGGTGACGCCAAACGAACGATCTGCCTGATTCCCAAATCAGCCCACGGAACAAATCCCGCAAGCGCAGTAATGGCCGGGCTGAAGGTTGTTGCAGTGAATACCGACGAGCACGGCAACGTGGATACAGACGATCTGCAAGCCAAGGCCGAGCAACATAAGGACGAGCTAGTCGGACTGATGATCACCTACCCGTCCACACACGGTGTGTTCGAAGCCAAGATAAGGAATATTTGTGAGATCGTGCATGACAACGGCGGCCAGGTATACATGGACGGGGCCAACATGAACGCTCAGGTGGGCATGTGCCGACCAGGCGACTATGGTGCCGACGTGTGCCACCTCAATCTGCACAAGACGTTTGCCATTCCGCATGGGGGAGGCGGGCCGGGAATGGGTCCGATCTGCGTGGCAGGCCATTTGGCCTCGTTTCTTCCGGACCACCCCGTGGTGCCACTCGGGCATGCGAACTCGTGTGGAACGGTGTCAGCCGCTCCCTGGGGTAGTCCCTCGGTCCTACCTATATCGTGGGCCTACTTGGCGCTCACGGGACCGAACGGGCAGGCTGATGCAACGAAGGTCGCGATCCTAAACGCGAACTATATCGTCAAGCGACTCGAAGGCGAGTACTCGCTGCTTTATTCGGGTGAGAACGGGTTGATCGGTCATGAGTGCATCATCGACACGCGACCGTTCAAGGCCAGCTCCGGTGTCGAAGTCGAGGACATTGCAAAGCGTCTGATGGACTATGGCTTCCACGCCCCGACCGTTTCGTTCCCGGTACCGGGGACACTGATGGTCGAACCCACTGAGAGCGAGTCAAAGGAAGAGCTGGACCGCTTCTGCGATGCCATGCTGGCGATCCGAGAAGAGATGCGCGAGATCGAGGACGGGCGAGTAGATTCGGAGAACAATCTGCTCAAACATGCGCCCCACACGATGGGGGTGATCGCCTCTGACAATTGGGACAGGCCCTACTCGAGAGAGAGGGCGGCATTCCCCACAGCCGGAACGCGAGATCACAAGAGCTGGCCGACTGTCGGCCGGGTGGATGGCACATTGGGTGACCGGCATCTCATCTGCCGCATTCCAATGGACACGATGAGCGAGGTTCCCGAGCCGGTCGGAGCTTAGCCGCCATGGAGTGGACCCTGATCGTCGAGTCGAGAGGGCGACCAGGCAGCGAGAACATGAGCATCGACCACTCCCTTCTGCGCGCCGCGCAGGAGGGAGTGGCTTTCTTACGGCTGTATTGCTGGGCGCCACCATGCCTGTCATTCGGCCGTAACGAACCGGCAACACGGCGGTACGATCTAGCGGAAGTCGAACGGCTGGGACTAGACACTGTCAGGCGCCCCACCGGCGGTAGAGCGGTCTGGCACGACGCCGAGGTGACTTACGCTGTGGCCGCTCCCGCCTCGACGTTTGGAGCGTTGCGAGAATCGTACAATATTGTCCACGCCACGATCGCGGCTGCGCTCGGGCGGCTGGGAGTTCCAACCGAGCTGGCCGGCCGACCCACGAACGGCGCGAGCCTATCTGGAGGAGCGTGTTTCGCCTCGCCAGTTGGTGGCGAGGTCGTGGCGGCAGGTCGAAAGCTGGTGGGCAGCGCCCAGGTCCGGGAAGGCGACGCATTCTTGCAGCACGGATCGGTGCTGCTGGAAGACGGCCAGGACGTAGTAGCAAGGGTGACACTGGGGGGGGCGTCACAACCGGTCGCGACTTCAATCTCGGTCCTTCTCGACCGACATGTATCGTTTGACGAAGTCGCCCATGTGATTGGAGACGAGGCCATGAGGTCATGGCCCGGGACCTGGAAGAGAGGCAATGCGTTACGCGCGGGGCTGGACTTGGAACGATTTGCCGATCCGGCGTGGACTTGGCGCCGGTAATACACTCCAACTGACGGGCCGGACACTCATGAAACCAGCATCGCCGTTTCTCACAGCCGCGGCACTGCTCTCGCTCACCGGGGCACTTGGCTGTCAACCTGACCTGAGGTGCGAAGGGGACTGGTGCGGTACCGGCGTGATCGTCTCCGCTGCCGAACCCGAGGTCTTATTTCCAGCGCTAGCCACTTTTGACGTGCACATAGCCATTAGCGACCTGTTGTTCTGGAAGCTTGCCGATGTCGGCCTGGAGGCCAACACGTTCGGTGACGATGGCTTCGTGCCGATGCTGGCTGAAAGTTGGGAATTCGAAGGCCCGACCACCATCAGCTTTCGCATCAATCCAAACGCCCGCTGGCACGATGGAGTCCCGGTGACGGCAGCGGACGTGGCGTACACGTTCGCGGTTTTCACCGATCCGGAAGTCAACTTCATCAATCGTTCTCGGCTGGCGAACATAACTTCAGTCTCCGTAAGGGACTCTCTGACGGCCGTATTCGAGTTCAGCAGGCGTCATCCCGAACAGTTCTACGACGCCGTCTTTCACATGCGGGTGGTTCCGCACCATCTGCTCGATTCCATCCCAATGGCGGAGCTTGTGTCACACCCCGTGATGCGGAACCCGGTCGGCAGCGGTCCGTATCGTTTTGTCCGGTGGGATGCCGGAGAGATGATAGAGCTTGCCGGAGACTCGGCCTTCTTTGCAGGAAGGCCGGGCTTCCGCACCATAGTGTGGCGGTTTGCGTCCGACCAAGTTGCCATGGTTTCACAGCTGATCGCCGGGGAGGCCGACTTCCTAAATTTCGTGCCCGGTCCGGAGAACATTGAGCGGGTTGCAGAGCAGCCGCATCTCAGAGCAGAGCCCCACAAGGTAGGGGTCTATACGTTCATCGGCTTCAACATGCGAAACCCCGAGGACGTGTCGAGTCCTCACCCTCTACTGGGTGATCGCCAACTACGCCGCGCGCTGTCGATGGCGATCGACCGAGAGGCAGTGACGCGTACGGTGGTGGGCGAGTACGGTGAGGTATTGGGACTCCCGCTAACTCCGACAATATGGATTTGGACTGATGAGGTCGAGACGTTTGAGTTCGACTCGGCTGCAGCCCGATCGGCCCTCGAGGAACTGGGATGGATGGATCGAGACGGTGACGGAGTTTTGGACCGAGACGGCACGCCACTCGCTTTCGATTTGATGGTACCGACCTCCAGCACGCCGCGCAGGCGAGCCGCCGTGATCGTGCAGGACCAGTTCAAGCGCTTGGGCGTGGACATGAGCATTAGCGAACTCGAACCCACAACCTGGGATAGCAGAGCACTTGACGGCAACTTCGACGCGTACTTCCAGTCGCTCGGTCATGACGCTAGCACTGCCTCAATCGCCGAGACATGGGTGACCACTGAGGGAATGGGAGGGCTCAACCGCATTCGGTACTCAAATGCCAACGTGGATCGACTCGTGAGCGAAGCGTTGAACACATTCGATCGAGATGAAGCCCGCGCCAAGTGGCGGGATGCACTGGAGATTATCAATTCCGATGCACCCGGAATCTGGCTATTCACACCTATCATGGTCGCCGGTGTGCACCAGCGATTCGAGAACGTGTCGATTCCCGCAGACGAGTGGTGGCGAACCATCTGGACCTGGCGCGTGTCACCCACCGAATACATCGATCGAGATCTGATCGTCCCCAACTAGCGTGGCTCGGGTACTCGCCGGCCGACTCCTACAGGGAGTCGCGATAATATTCCTGGTCGCTACCCTGACTTTTGTCCTGGTCCGACTAGCACCCGGCGACCCGTTCACCAGGGGATTCGAAGCCTCACCTGCCTCACCTCAATACATAGCCCAAGCACGCATCAATGCGGGCCTCGACCGACCCATACACGAACAGTACGTCCGATACCTCGCTCACCTCTCTAAGGGCGACCTGGGGGATTCTTTCTCGGAGCGACGCCCTGTCTGGGACGCCATAACCGATAGGATTCCAGCAACTCTAGTCCTCGCACTCACAGCACTGGTAATTGACTTCAGCCTCGGGATCCTCCTCGGTGCCATTCAGGGTGCGCGCCCCGGGTCGAAGGTCGACGACTCATTCTCAGCCGTTACTCTGACGCTCTATTCAGTTCCGGTGTTCTGGCTGGGGCTCGTACTAATGTTGGTGTTTGCGCAGAACCTTGGCTGGTTTCCTCTCTCGGGAGCCAAGTCACCGGTCGGCTACGACCAACTGCCACTTCTCGGCAAGCTCTGGGATCGCATCCACCATTTGATGTTGCCGGCGCTGACACTTGGTCTGGTTGGTGCAGCCGGAACCGCCCGGTACCAGCGCGCCGCGATGATGGATGTCATCGGGAGAGACTTCATTCGAACAGCCCGCGCCAAGGGAATTCCCGAGAAGCTCGTGGTATTCCGTCACGCTCTGCGGAACTCACTTCTTCCGATCATAACACTCTTCGGGTTGTCGTTTCCAATTCTGCTTTCGGGAGCAGTGCTAGTAGAGTCCGTCTTTGGCTGGCCGGGATTGGGCAGGTTCGTCGTGGATGCGATCAGCAACCGTGACTACCCGGTCGTCACGGGTGCCGCGATCGTGGCAGCAAGCATGGTAATGGTGGGCAACCTGCTGGCCGACCTCTTGTATCTCATAGTGGATCCGCGCACGCGGCCGCAATCATGACCGTCATTTGGTCTCGCAAGCTGCTCTACAGCAGGCGTGCGCGCCTTGGCCTGTTGTTGATCGGATTCCTGACGGCCGCCGCCGTATTCTCTCCGATCATCGCACCGTACGATCCGACCGAGCACCTCGACATCCTGAACAAACGACTCTTGTCGCCTAGTTTCGAACATCTGATGGGTACCGACTTCTACAGTCGCGACCTGTTGAGTCGGGTGCTCTATGGCGCCAGGATCTCGTTGGCCATCGCATTTCTTTCGATTCTGGTCTCTGTAACCATCGGGACGGCAGTGGGGATGATTGCAGGCTACGTTGGCGGAATCGTGGATAGCGTCCTCATGCGGCTGGTCGATGCTGCCCTGGCGATACCCCGCATCTTCCTGCTACTAGTAATATTGGCCCTGTGGGACCGCGTGGGTGTGACGGGATTGGTGACGGTTCTGGGTCTCTCCAGCTGGTTTGGAACCAGCCGCATGGTGCGGGCTGAAGTATTGAGCCTACGGCACCGCGATTTCGTTGTTGCAGCCAGATCACTTGGACTCGGAAGGGTTCGCATACTGCTGCGCCACTTGTTGCCCAATGCGATAGCGCCCGTGACAGTGACCGCCACGCTCGGTATCGGACAGATCATCCTGATCGAGGCCGGGCTGTCCTACCTCGGTGTCGGAGTGCAGGAACCGATACCTTCTCTCGGCCGAATGATACGAGATGGCTACGAGCAGATTGCAAACGCACCCTGGATCTCAATCTTTCCGGGCTTGGTGATAGTGCTCACGGTCGTCGGCTTCAGTCTCGTCGGCGACGGTCTCAGAAAAACCCTTGACCCGCGAGCCCGATGAGTGTCGTCCTCAGCGTACGTCATCTGACGACGAGTTTTTCTATCGACTCCGAAACCGCCCGGGCGGTGGATGATGTTTCGTTCGACCTGCTGGAAGGGGAGACGCTAGGCATCGTTGGTGAGTCTGGATCGGGTAAAACCGTGACGGCTCTGTCGATCTTGAGGCTGGTTGACAGCCCCGGGAAGGTATCCGACGACAGCGTGGTAGAGTACGATGGTAGGAACTTACTCCAGTTGAGCCCGAGCGAGCTTCGGAAAGTACGGGGAGCTGAAATAGCGATGGTATTTCAGGAACCAACTACCAGCCTCAATCCGGTGCTTACCGTTGGGACTCAGATATCCGAAACGCTGAGGGCGCATCGAAAAGTTTCTCGCCGGGAGGCACGCGCCCGTGCGATTGAGCTGCTGGAACTTGTACGCATACCCGATGCTACAAAGCGGGTGGACGAGTATCCTCACGAGTTGAGCGGGGGGATGCAACAGCGGGTGATGATAGCGATCGCGCTCTCGTGTAACCCCAACGTATTGATAGCCGATGAACCCACTACTGCACTCGACGTCACTATTCAGGCACAGATTCTCGAACTCCTGATCGATCTCAAGCAGCAGTTTGGGATGGCCATGATCCTCATCACACACGACCTCGGAATCGTGGCTGGAGTAGCTGACCGTGTTGTTGTCATGTACGGTGGTCAAGTCGTCGAACAGGCATCGACTCATACGTTGTTCGAACGGCCGACGCACCCGTACACCATGGCCTTGCTGCGAGCAGTCCCACGTCTCGACCGCACCGTCGAGCGCCTAGAAACCATACCAGGCTCGGTGCCGTCCGCCAGCGCGTGGCCCGCAGGATGCCGCTTCCACCCGCGTTGTCCCGACGCTTGGGCTCGCTGCAGCTTAGACATGCCGCCATTGCTCGACGCCGAGCCGGAACACGTGGCCCGTTGCTGGCTAGTTGGTCAACCGAACGAGGACAGCCGGTGACCCGCGGGACATCTCCGCTCGTCGCCGTAAACGACCTGGTAAAGGAATACCGGGCAGCTGGTGGTCTATTCGGGAAATCCGCTCCTCTCCGAGCTGTCGACAAAGTGTCGCTCAGCATTGCGCGGGGTGAGTCTCTCGGGCTAGTAGGCGAGAGCGGCAGCGGCAAAACGACGTTGGGCCGGTTGATACTGCGACTCATTGAGCCAACCGCCGGTAGGATCTCATTTGACGGCATTGACGTCCTGGGCCTCGATCCACGGCCACTTCGTGCTCTGCGCCGCCGAATGCAGATCGTGTTTCAGGACCCGTTCGGTTCGCTCAACCCGCGCATGACCGTGGGGGCCACCGTGCGCGAACCGATGGAGGTTCATGACATCGCCAGCGGGGCAGAATCGGGAAACGCAGTCAGAGAATTGTTCGATGAGGTTGGGCTCGACCCCTCCTACTTCGACCGGTATCCACACGAGCTGTCAGGCGGGCAGCGGCAAAGGGTGGGTATCGCACGAGCATTGTCGCTGAAGCCCGAGTTCATGATCCTCGACGAGCCGGTTTCAGCACTCGACGTCTCGGTCCAAGCGCAGGTGCTGAACCTGTTGGCGGACCTGCGCGATAGTCGCGGCTTGACCTATCTGTTCATCGCTCACGACCTCGCGGTGGTCCGTCACATAGCCCACCGAGTGGTAGTGATGTACCTAGGCAGGCTGGTGGAAGCGGCGCCAGCAGACACAGCCTACACGGAACCGCTGCACCCGTACACTGTTTCTCTACTCTCTGCCGTACCCGCACCGGATCCACGGGAACAGCGCCAGCGTATAGTGCTCGCCGGGGACATGCCCAATCCGCGACAACCCCCCTCGGGCTGCGTGTTCCACCCCCGCTGCCCTCACCCGGCCAAGGATGATCATTGCCGCCTCGAGTCGCCTGTCCTGAGGGAAGTGAGGACTAGCCGGTGGGCTGCTTGTCACTTTGCAGATGATCCACTGCGGATACCTGGACACGAGATCGACGGGGTGCACAACTAGCCATGGGTCTGGGGACGCAGTATTAATGTCCCTGGCGAAGCCTCGTAGCGGGGTCCCCGTGTAATCTGGTTCACGCTGGAGGAGATACATGAGCTTACTGGTTGTCGTCGTCTTCATATATCCCGCCATCCTGATTGCGGTCAGCCTATGGCGCTCACGCGGCGTGCGGAGCCATGAGGACTTCGCCGTGGCAGGTCGTTCAGTACCGGTGGCGTTGCTGGTGGGTACATTGGTCTGCACGTGGATCGGCTCCGGCTCCCTATTCGGTGGAGCCGGTTTAGCGTACAGGTCCGGCATAGCCGAACTCTGGTTCTCGTTCGGCGGTTGGGTCGGTCTCATTGCCGTGTATTTTCTCGCCGGTCGGGTTCGGCAGATCGCTCAATACACGGTCCCGGACCTGTTGGAGCAGCGGTACAACGCCGCTGCTCGACTGCTGGGAACGTTGGCGATAATATTGGCTTACGTTACCATCGCTGCGTATCAGTTTCGTGGAGGTGGATGGATACTCAGTATCGTAACGGATGGAGCGATCTCGCCAACGATGGGTATCCTGATAACCGCGGCGGCAATCGTGACTTTTACGGCTCTAGCCGGCATGGTTTCCATCGTTACCGTGGATGTGTTCAACGGCATCATCATCACTCTGGCCGTGTTACTTGCGCTGCCTTACATGGTCTTCGAAATGGGTGGAGTCGGACAGGTAATCGAGCGCCTTCCCGACCGCCACACTACCATCCTGGGCGGCCACAACGCTCTCTGGGTAATCGGCGTGTCTCTGCCGACCTTCCTGTTGATTCTGGGAGAGAGCGGAATGTACCAGAAGTTCTTTTCAGCCAAGAACGCCAGGGCGGCACGGCAGGCCGTGTTGGGTATGGTAGCAGGAATCATAATCATAGAGACTGCACTGGCGTTGCTGGCCATAGTCGGAAGAGCTGCTTTCCCGGACTTGATGGAGCAGACTTCCGTGGTCGGCAGAGCCGCATCCGAGACCGTAATCCTGTACATAGCACGACACGGTCTCCCCGTGATCGGCGGGGCGGTGCTTCTCGCGGCCGCCATCGCCATTGTACTCTCCACGGGAAACACCTTTCTATTGGTACCCTCAACCAACGTCAGCCGCGATATCTACCAGCGTTTCATCAATCCAAATGCCACCGAGAAACAGAAGGTGAACATACAGCGTCTATTCATCGTTGTGTTCGGGGCGGTGGGACTGGTGCTGCTCACTCAATTCCAGACCGTGCTCTCCATGGCTCTTTACGCGTACTCGCTCGTGGGTGCCAGCCTAACCCCGGCTCTACTCGCCTGTTTCCTGTGGAAACGGGTGACGCCACAGGGCGGCGTTGCATGCATTGCCGGTGGGTTGGGAAGCATCGTTGGTGTGAAGCTGCTCAACAGACTTGGTGTGGACTTCACCATGATGTTGGGGAATACAGAGTTCGACTTCGCGAGCAGCGACTACATCGTGATACCGGGAGTCCTCGTCTCGATCAGCTTGCTCGTCGTCATCAGTCTACTCACCAAGCCATCACCGCCCGAGAAATGGCAGCCTTTCTTCGCAGAGGAGGGGAAGCAGACGGCCTAGTCGAACAGATCGTTCTGCTCGATGCTGCTTTCGGCCAAGTCCGTTTTGAGGAACGTCTGCAGCCTACGGTGCCAGTCGGTGACGTCGAATCGTGCCTCCGCACTCAGCATGCGTGCTAGTACGTCGGGTACGTCGTCCAGCGCATCGAGCAGATCAGCCAGTATTTCTCTCGCCTCTTGAATTCGGAAGTGCTCGTCACTCGCTATCGCCATGTCGTGCAGGATAGCTAGCTCACTGCGCGAGGCGACTATGGGTTCGTCCACGGTGGCAGTGTAAACCTCGGTGCGGCGTCCCGGTCCACGATCTTCCTCGATCGGCGTGAGCCCAACGATCGCGTCAGAACGCCAGTACTTGCCGTATCCCAAAGACACCATGCGGTCGGGTTTTATCTCCATGCTGACCTTGCCTATCTCCCCATCTTTTTCTTGAGTGCGTCGAGCCGCGCCTCGGCTTCTGCCTCTTTCGCAGCCCTGTCGAGCTGGGACCGCAGCAATTCGTCCTTGACGTCTGTTTCTGGCCGGACGCCACCGGCTGCTTCTATTTCACGCCACGCCGAATCTACGCCGCTCGAGTCCGCAGATTTCTTGAGCTGCGCCTTCATCTCATCCAACTCCCGCTCCGCCAGTGCCAGCTCCGCACGCTGCGCCTCGAGCTTGTCCTCCAGGATAGCAACCCTCTCCCTGTGTTTGGCCGTGAACTGTTCGGCCACATCAGCCGTCTCCTGGTCACCAATCTGGGCAGCCATGCGCCCTCTTCGCTCAGCGTCCGCGAGATGCTGGCGTTCCTTCTTGAGCTGGATTTCAGTTTTGGCTGCCCCCTGGCGCATTCCCTCCAGCGCCGCACGAGCCTCGATCACCGCATCTCTCATTCGAGAGACTTTCTCACGACTGTCCGGGGGACCGGTGGCAGCATCCAAGGCCGCGTTTATCGCTTCCTTGAGGCGCTCGAACATTTTTAGCTCTTCTTAACCGTCTTTGCGTAGAAGGGAGCGAACACCTGAATCACCTTCTTGGACTTGCACTTAGGACACACCGGTCGTTTGCGATCGTGATCGGCAATCGAGATCAGCAGTGTAAAATGCTCGTGACAATCCTTGCACTCGTACTCGTAGCTAGGCATGCTGCACACCCCTGCAGAACGTTCATCCCAAAGCGTGGCCATCAAAACGATACGCCCCCCTACCAGACGGGTCAAGCAGGACCGGCGGCGTCACGAAACGTACGGCACCGCTGGTAGCGACACGCCGGAAACGACCTGGTCGGGGTGGTCGCAGTCTCGGCCAAGCGGTAGTATTAGGATCATGAGAAAATGCACAATGCTCCTTCCTCTCGCGTTGCTTGGCTGCGCCGAGGGAGACCCGGAAAACAATCCGGTATGCGGCATCGCGGCCATGGCCGGTGCGGCAATGGTACTCGAACAGTTCGGAGTGCCTGGGAAGATCTTGGAAGAGATTCCCCAGGAAGTAGAAGGAGTGGTGCCGGCACGGGTAGTAGGATGGGGTACAGCCCGAGCACTGGCTGCCACCGGGCCGGACGGTGCCGTCCTCGGATACGAGGGCGAAGGGTTCCCCAGTATCCCGGGCTTCGGATTGGTTCTGGTTGAGGACTCGCTTGAGGTCTTTCAGGGTGTGTTGATCTTCGAGACCGAGGCACCGCGAGGGATTCCACAGCTCGGGACCATATCGAGTGCTACAAACACCCTGCCACTCTACGGATTACGCGTGACGTGGGGCGCCGTGAGTAGCCCTCGGTGTCCGCTCTTCAGGAACATCGACACGGCGGGAGTCACTTCGGAAGGCACCTGATCGGTCATTCGACACGGATGCCTGCCGGTCGATCACAGGTTGTTGAAGAACTCGTCCTTCACTTGCCTCATGAGCCGATCTGCGCTCGAGACATTTGGGAAAAACAGGTTATCAGACAGTCGGTTCAGGGCGACTCGTAGTATCGTGAACGAGTCTGCTGCGCGGGCATAGATATCCGCCACGTCGAGGTCTTGTGCCAAGCGGTTGCCGGCAGCTTGCCGGAACCCGCGCGCTCCCATCTCCTCATAGTATTCGAAGTCCGGTCCGCCCTTGCGATGCCTACGGGCAGTGATGTGGTCGGGGAATACTCCCGAGAGCCACAGAGTGAAGTTGCCCAAGTGTGCCTGCAGCAGGAAGCGCCGTCTGCCTGATTCATTGTCGATGTCGGACACGATGTCGGCCACATACCGATAGGCCTGGTCGTCGTTCATGGCAATCCGGTACGCGCGGTCTCTAGCTCCAAACTCGTACAACAGGGCACCAACATAGTTACCCAAACGGTTGTCCTCGATCCCTACCCTGCGGAGGGTCTCCCTGACCGCGACACAGATGAACAGCTGGGGAGACGGTGAACCAAGATCCGGAACACTTCGTAACAGATCGAACAACTCCGGCCGATCGAGCAGCACGTCGAGCCCGTCTTCCAGCGCAATGCTCTGGAGCTCGCGACGACGGTCTTCATTGCCCCGCGACAGAACTCGCAGAACGAACTCGACGTCGGTGGCCGTAAGACGCTCCTGCAAGTTGGCGAGGATCATGTCTCGTCCTCCATTGCGTCTCAAACGCAGTTCCATTCCGGCCCTCACCACCACTATATGAGACGGCGGTCTCACATCCTCATTATCAGCAACAGAATTCGAGTGCTGACGGATCCCCCCATTCCGTACCCCGAACGCCCCTATCTTCCCCTAAAACCGTCTATATTGGTTACTTCGCGCCACCTCCGGTGTACTACTATATCCGAGGTGCGCGGAACATACTGTAGCGAAGGTCACCGATGATCTACGTCTGTTTGCACGTGAACGACGATGCTCCAACCGTTGGACTGGTGTTGTGGAAGATCCGCCAGGTCATGGAGGTATTCCGCCGGGAATACCACATTCTGGTAGCGGACGACGCTTCCAGTGACGGAACCTCTGAGATTCTGGAGCCCTACGAGCGGGCTCTTCCGATGACGATTCGCCGTTCGCCGTATAGCGCGGGATATGCGGCCAGCATCGATGTGCTGATCAGAGAGGCGCTAGACCGGACCGACCGTCCGCGCAGAGATTGTGTGGTGATCCTGCCTTCAGATTTCAGCGTTTCTCCTGCAGTCTTGCCGGACCTCATCAAGCGGGTGGAGTCGGGAGCGGACGTAGTAGTCGCGGAAACAAACTTCGAGCGAGCGGGTAGCGGCATGCGCTTGGTCCGCAGACTGGCCCCATGGCTGTTGAAGCCAGGAGTGCAGCTCAAGGGCTTTCGTGATGTTACGTCCGGAGTTTGCGCCTTTCGCCTGATCACTCTGAGGAGCTGCCTCAAGGAGAGCAAGGGATCCTTGCTCAACACCGAGGGCCGTTGCGCCAACGCAGAGCTGTTAGCACGGGCTGCGACCGTGGCTCGACAAATCGCGGTAGTGCCGGTGGAGGCGCAATCTCCAGAAGGCGCCCACGCCCCGTCGGAGAAGTCACTGTCGCTGGCCCTCAACCTCCACCGGGCCGGGCGAAGACTCAACATTCCACCACCTCGAACAACGGTTCAAAGAGCCTCATGATGCGTATAGCGCTTGCCCTGTTGGCCCTGTCACTCGGGAGTCTCAGCCTGAGAGCCCAGACCGATTCGTCCACTGTGGCCGCCTGGGCCAGGACATTTCAGGACGAAACTCTCATATACGAAGCCAAGTTCGGTTTCATCACCTTGGGCAGCGGCATGATGCACACCGCTGGCATCGACACCATCCGCGGAACGCCGGCGTTGCACGTCGTCTTCGTGCTAAAAGGGGGTGGGTTCATCTACAGTCTGCACGATCGCATGGACTCGTGGATTGGAGTGGAGGACTTTGCTTCGAGACGTTTCGTGCAGGACTTCCACGAGCAAGGAGACACTCGCCTCACGGTGTGGGACATCTACCCGGATTCGGGATTCTTCGTCCAGGAAGGAGTCGACTCGATATTCCCGACCTCGCCCAATCCGCTCGACGATTATGCCTTCTTCTACTTCGCTAGGACCTTGGACCTGCAACCGGGCGACACATTGGAATTCAACAATTACTTCCGTCCCGACCGGAACCCGGTGGTCCTCGAGGTTCTCGAGAGAGACACGCTCGATCTGCCCTCAGGAACTTTCCCCAGCATAGTAATCCACCCAGTCATCCAGGGCAGAGGCATTCTGGCCGAAGGCAAGGAAGCCCGAATGTGGATCAGCGACGACGATCGCCGCCTGATGGTGCAGCTCAAGGTGAAGTTCTCATTCGCCACAATCACGCTGCGACTCAAGAGCATCGAGGATGCTCCACCACCCGAGATGCTGCTGAAGCCGGGCAAAGAGTCAAACCCCTGACCTAGACATAAAAAAAAGGAGCCAGCACGGCAGGCTCCTTACCGGCACCCACTCCGAGACTACTCGCTCGCCTCGGCGTTACCGTTTATCGTCTCTTTCACCTTGCTTGCAGTCTTCGGGCTGATGACTTTAAGTACCAGGTAGACTACGAACCCGATCGCCGCAAGCCATAGTAGCGACGTGAGCAGCGAGAAGGCGAAACCCAGTACGCCAACGAGCAACTTGAACGCCACCATGCCGATGACAGCGAGTATGGAATACCCAACCAAAGTCCGAGCCATGGAATCTCCGTCGCTTGCTTTCTGGAAGTCTCTACGAAGGTATGTTTAGATAGGTTTCACTGTAAGGTGATCCGAAATGACCCATCCTGACGTCCTGGTTGTTGGAGGCGGAGTCATCGGCGCGGCGTGCGCCCGCGCGCTTTCGCATCAAGGCACCAAGGTCCTACTCGTCGACTCCGGATCCCAGCGCGGTGCAGCATCTCTAATTGCGGCCGGAATGCTCGCGCCTCTTGCGGAGGCTGCCGCGCAAGATCCCCTGCTCGGACTGGCTGTCCGTGCTCGAGACCTGTACGTGGAGCTGGCCCCCACCCTGCTAGAGGAAACGGGCGTAGACATCGGGATATGGAACGAAGGCATCCTGCAGGTAGCCTTCACGGAGGAAGAAGTCGCCAAGACCAAGAGTGAGGTGGCCTGGCAGCGTCAGAGCGGATTCACCTCAGAGTGGCTGTCACCAGACGAAGTGCGCGAGCAAGCGCCCGGTATATCGGAGGAGGTCCTCGGGGCTGCGTATGCCCCGGAGGACGGATCGGTAGATGCAGTTGCACTGCTCGACGCCATGATCAAGAGCGCCGAGGCAAAGGGCACCGAAGTGGTGCGAGACAAGACCGTACAGGACGTCCTCATCGCGGACGGCCATGTGGAGGGCGTGAAGACGTCGACCGGTACGCTGCACGCCGGCGCGGTGGTCATTGCCGCAGGAGCGTGGGCCGGCACCATCGGAGGAATGCCACGTCCGCTGACCGTTGAGCCGATTCGGGGGCAGATAGCGGCACTGGATTGGCCCGTCGAGGAACCGCGTGCCATCGTGTACGGCGCTGGCGGATACGTCCTGGCTCACGGTCCCGTGCTACTGGCCGGCTCGACAATGGAGCATGCTGGCTTTGACGCGTCGGTGACGGAAGAAGGTCTGGCACGTATTCAACGGGCCGCTACCCGCATCTATCCCTCTTTGGAGGGAGGAGAAGTCAAACACAGTTGGGCCGGGCTACGTCCGATGACCCCGGACGGAATGCCCATCGTCGGGCCCGACCCCCGCGTCGAAGGACTGTGGTACGCAACGGGACATGGCCGTAACGGCATTCTCCTAGCCGGATGCACGGGCGAACTGCTGGCACAACTCCATGCCGGCCAGACTGTGGATTACGACCTGAGTCCGATCACACCCGCCCGCTTCTGGAACTGGTAGATAACGAGCCCTCAGGCTGCTGTTTGTCCATTTTCAACCAAATGGTTGAAAATGGACGATTCGCGCTGGTATAGGTACTCGCCGGTGGGTATGTTTACGACCGCCATGGATCCTGTCCAACTAACTACCGCCCACGCCAAGGCCCCGGCCGCGATCCCTGAACGCAAGCCGCCGTGGCTCAAGGTGAAGGCTCCCGGAGGGCAGAACTACGCCGAGGTACGGCGGCTGATGCGCGAGCTGAGGCTCCACACAGTGTGCGAGGAGGCTCATTGCCCCAACGTGGGTGAATGTTGGAACCATCGCGCAGCAACTTTCATGATCCTGGGAGATGTTTGCACGCGCAACTGCGCCTACTGCGCGGTGGCTCATGGCACGCCGCCGCAATACGACCCTGATGAGCCTGTACGGCTAGCCGAAGCCGTCACAGCGATGAAGTTGGAGCACGTCGTCATTACCAGTGTAGACAGGGATGACTTGCCAGATGGCGGTGCCGAGATCTTCGCAGGCTGCGTGCAGGAGATAAGGAATCGGCTCCCGAACACTTCAGTCGAGGTTCTCATCCCCGACTTCAAGGGTTCAGACCGCGCGCTTGGAGTCGTGCTCGACGCCGAGCCCCATATTCTCAACCACAACTTGGAAACTGTGGAGAGGCTGTACCCTCTGGTGCGGCCAGGGGGCCGCTACCTCCGGGCGCTTCGCCTGCTGCGCCGGGCCAAAGAGATCAAGCCCGGGCAGCTCACCAAGTCAGGTATCATCTGTGGCATGGGGGAGGAATGGGATGAACTGTTGGGAGCGATGAGTGCCCTGCGTTCCGTGGATGTGGACATCATTACCTTGGGTCAGTACCTGCGCCCTTCTGGGAGTCATCTGGCGGTGTCGCGGTTTTACACGCCCGAAGAGTTCGACCAACTCAGGAGCAAGGGTCTGGAGATCGGATTCAAGCACGTTGAGGCCGGTCCACTAGTACGGTCGTCATACCACGCCTGGGATCAAGCCAAACAAGCGACAGCAGCAGTCTGAGACACTTCTGGAGACATATAGATGGCGCAGTCAGCTAAGGTATCAAAGCTCGACACAGATCGGGTGGAATTCTACACGGAACTCCTGCGGCAGATGTGTCTCATCCGGCGCTTCGAGGAACGTGCAGGTGAGTCATATGCCTTGGGCAAGATCGGAGGGTTCTGCCACCTTTACATCGGCCAAGAGGCGGTGGCGGTGGGTGCGATTGCCGCACTCCATAGAGACGATTACGTGATGGGGAGCTATCGCGACCACGGTCACGCCCTGGCTCTGGGCATGACTTCCCGCAGCGTGATGGCAGAGCTATACGGCAAGGTCACCGGCTGTTCACGTGGCAAGGGCGGCTCCATGCACCTATTCAGCGTGGAACGCCAGTATCTAGGTGGGCATGCTATCGTGGGTGGCCATATCCCATTGGTCACAGGGGCTGCCTTCGCAATCAAGTATCGCGGAGAGCACAGGGTCGCACTTGGTTTCTTTGGAGAAGCCGCCGTCAACAACGGTGCGTTTCATGAGGCACTCAACATGGCTGCCGTCTGGAAGCTCCCTGCGATTTTCGTTGCCGAGAACAACCGTTACGGCATGGGCACGGCAACGGAACGTGCTTCGGCAGTGTACGACGTGGCCACCCGCGCCTGCTCCTACGACATGGACCAAGAGATGGTCGATGGCATGGATGTTCTGGCTGTACATGGGGCAGTGTCACGTGCGATCGATCGTGCCCGAGAGGAAAAACTTCCGACTCTCGTCGAAGCCCGAACATATCGCTTCATGGGGCACTCGATGTCCGACCCCATCCACGGTCACTATCGAACCAAGGAAGAAATCGAGGAGCAGAGAAAAAAGGATCCTCTCCATTGGTTCCAGCACCGTCTCATGGAGGATGGTCTGCTCTCTGTCGAGCAATACGACGAGATGGAGCAACAGATAGCCGCAGAACTGGACGACGCCGTTGCCTTCGCCGATGAGAGCGCCGACCCCGACCCGTACGAACTCTACACCGACGTGTACCGGGACTGATATGCCGACCATCACTTACCGCGATGCATTGAACCAAGCGCTCCAAGAGGAGATGGAGCGCGACCCTGACGTTTTTCTAATGGGTGAGGAAGTGGGTGTCTACCAGGGCGCGTACAAGGTGAGCCGGGGGCTGCTGGACAAGTTCGGCGAGCAGAGAGTCGTGGACACCCCTATTACAGAGCTGGGCTTCGCGGGTGTGGGCGTGGGGGCAGCGATGGTTGGCCTCCGGCCGGTCATCGAATTCATGACGTGGAACTTCGCCTTGCTCGCGGTAGACCAGATCGTGAATTCGGCGGCCAAGATGCTCTATATGTCGGGCGGCCAGATCGGGGTGCCCATCGTCTTTCGAGGACCGGGCGGTGCGGCCTTGCAGTTGGCCGCCCAACATTCACAGGCGTTCGACAGCTGGTATGCCCACGTTCCGGGGCTCAAAGTCGTCGCTCCGTCGACACCGTACGATGCGAAGGGACTGCTCAAATCGGCGATCAGAGATGACAACCCCGTCATCTTCCTCGAGGGCGAGATGATGTACAACGCCAAGGGCGACGTTCCGGAAGGCGAATACACTCTCCCAATAGGACTGGCCGAAGTGAAGCTGGAGGGATCGGACGTGACCCTGGTGTGCCATGCCAAAACTGTTTCAGTGGCGCAGAAGGCGGCCCATCAGCTAACGGACGAATATGGGATCTCCGCTGAAATCGTGGACCTACGCACTATACGGCCGCTGGATGTGGATACCATCATCGACAGCGTTACGAAGACCAATAGGTGCGTGGTCGTCGAAGAAGGCTGGCCTTTTTGCGGCATTGGAGCGCAGGTGGTCGACTACATACAGCTTCATGCTTTCGACCATCTGGATGCGCCCGTGCAACGAGTGACACAGGCTGACGTGCCGATTCCGTATAACAAACGGTTGGAGAAGGCTGCCAAACCCAGCCCGGAGCGGGTGGTCGAGGCGGTTAAGCAGATCACTTACCTGGACTGACCAGCAACACGGATCCGAGATGGCGACCAAAGTCTACATGGAAGCGCTCTCTCCGACGATGGAGGAGGGACGCATCGTAAACTGGCTCAAGAAAGAAGGAGACCCGGTCACGGATGGGGATATCCTGGCTGAAGTTGAGACCGACAAGGCCATCATGGAACTGCAGGCCCGTGGCGAGGGCACGCTGCGCAAAGTGCTCGCCGAGGACGGATCGACCGTTGAAGTCGGCACACTAATCGGAGTGATAGCAGCGGCCGATGAGGACATCACCTCTATTCTGGAGAAAACAGGAGCTGTGGCAGGCGCTGCAGAGCCGGCGACGGGGGACGGTGTCACTTCGGGCAGTGTGGCGCCCGTTGCAGCGGTAGCGATGCCGGCAACCGCCCAACAGACGTTGGCCCCTGAAGATCGCGTCAAGTCATCACCGTTAGCTCGCCGCCTCGCTAGGGAGAGACAGATCGATCTCCGTGTCGTTCAAGGCACGGGGCCCGGCGGTCGGATCACCAAGCGAGATGTGGAGGCGTCTGTACCAGGTGCACGCCACGTCGTTTCCACGACAGGACCCGCGTACGAGGACAAGCCACTTACGCAGATCCGCAAGACGATAGCGACGCGTCTGGCAGCATCAATCGGCCCGGTTCCACACTTCTTTCTGACCGCAGAAATTGACATGGAGCGTACGGCTGAAGCGCGGGAAGCACTGAATGCCATTAAGGATGCACCACGAGTCTCATTCAACGACATCATCATAAAAGTCGTGGCCGAGGCGCTGCGTCAGCATCCGGAGTGCAACGCATGGTGGCAGGACGACTACATCCGCTATTTCAATGAGGTGCACATTTCGATGGCCGTGAGCGTAGAAGAAGGTCTGATCACGCCGGTCATACGAAATGCGCACGTCAAGTCTCTGCGCGAGATCGCATCAGAGGGACGCGAGCTTGCACAGCGGGCACGGGAGCGAAGACTCAGGCCCGAGGAATACTACGGAGGTACGTTCTCGATCTCGAATCTGGGAATGTTCGACATCGACCAGTTCACAGCGGTGATCAACCCACCCGAGGCCGGCATCCTAGCGGTCGGGTCCGTCGCCGATCGCCCCGTGATCGTAAACGGGGAAGTAACCGTACGCAAACGAATGCGGGTCACTATGAGCTGCGATCATCGGGTCATCGATGGTGCAACAGGTGCGCGTTTCCTACAGACAGTGAGACGCATGTTGGAGAACCCACTAGCGCTTGTGTGGTAGTCGCTGGCGGTTCCACATTCACAGCTAACGATCACAGACCGGACACTGAGCCGTGCCAGACAACTTTGACGTAATCATCCTAGGCGGTGGTCCCGCTGGATACGTTTGCGCGATTCGAGCTAGCCAACTAGGGCTCAACACAGCCGTGGTCGAACGCGACAAATTGGGCGGCGTATGTGTGAATGTCGGGTGCATCCCCAGCAAAGCGCTGCTACATAGTGCGTATGTTGCCAACCTCATCAGCCATGATGCCGAGACTCTGGGCATCGAAGTCGGCAGCGTGAAGCTCAATTTCGGAGCAGCGATCAAGCATTCACGCCAAGTGAGCGAACAGAACTCGAAGGGCGTAGGGTTCCTGTTGAAGAAGAACAAGGTCACGGTCCTCTCAGGAGAGGGCCACCTCCAGCCTGGCAAGAAGGTACGGGTGGGAGACAAGACCTATACCGCCAATAAGGGTGTCGTCATAGCAACGGGCAGCAGAGTGAAGGGCCTGCCGCAAGTAGGGCTCGAGATTGACAGAACCCTCGTGATCTCGACCGATGAGGCGCTATTCCTCAAGGACGCACCCGAGTCGATCGCGATCGTTGGTGCGGGGGCCGTGGGCATGGAGTTCGCTGATATCTTCAACGCGTTTGGCTCCAAGGTTTCAATAATTGAGGTACTGCCCCGCATCCTCCCGCTCGAGGACGCCGACTCGTCGGCAGCTCTCAGTCGCGCCTACAAGAAACGAAGGATAGAGGTTTTGGCAGGAGCGGGAGTGAAGGGCGCAAAGGTGGCGAAGACGAGCGTCACGCTCGAGATCGAGAAGGATGGCAAAGCGAAGAGTATCGAAGTCGAGAAGGTACTCATAGCGGCCGGGCGGGGCCTCAACGTCGAGAGAATCGGCCTGGAAGAAGTCGGTGTGAAGTTGGGTGGTGATGGGTTCGTCAAAGTCGATGGAAATCTCCAGACCACGGCAAAGGGATACTATTGCATAGGAGACATCGCGGGACCACCTATGCTGGCCCATAAGGGCAGTCGCGAAGGCGTGTTCGTTGCCGAGCTGATGGCCGGCAAGAAACCGCACCCGATCAAGTATGACAACATACCGAGCGTCACATACTGCCATCCCGAAGTTGCCAGTATTGGGCTCACTGAAGACCAGTGCAACGAGAAGAAGCTGGATTATGTCGTAGGCAAGTTCCCGCTCACGGCAAACGGAAGAGCGCGGGCCGCCATGGAGACAGACGGATTCGTCAAGATCATCCGTGAAAAGAAGTACAGTGAGATACTCGGTGCGCACATCGTCGCATCACACGCAAGCGAGCTGATTCACGAACTCGTCGTGGCCCGAGAGAACGAGTACACCGTGGAGGAAGTGGACCTCGCGATTCATGCCCACCCCACGTTGTCAGAGGCCGTGGCCGAAGCCGCGCTCGATTCGCTGGGTCGCGTGATCCACACCTGACAATTGCCCGGCACGAAGGATCCCGTCGGCCTCACCCTAGCCAGCCTCGCTGCGGGCTCCACTACAGGAGCCGCAACAATTACTGCAGGTATGATCGGGCTCCGAACCCTGCAGTCCTCGCGCGGCGCGGAGCAATCGGTCGATATCGGCTTCGCCGTGATCTGGGGCTCTCTCATTCTCGGCATAACCGCCGCGGTGATCACGGGCTGGACACTCACAAGGACGCTCGATGATACCTGGCGCCGTGGTGTTGTGGGAGCGCTCTCCGTGTTCGGTACGGCATTGCTCTCAGCGCTAGGGATGCCGGCTGACATGCTGGGCGGCCGGGCTGGACTCATAGTCTACCTTTTCGCAATGCTCACCGCCGCGATATATACGCACTCCGTAGCACGCCGCGCCGCATCAACATGAGCACTGAACTCGCGGTTGTGGGCCTCGATCGCATGGCCTACGGCACTGCGCTTCAGCTGCAGCGCGATCTTGCCCACAAACGGATTGTGGGAGAGATCGAACGTGACATGCTGCTGCTGGTGGAACATCCTCCGGTTGTCACGCTGGGCCGCACCTTCCAGGATCAACATCTCCCCACCTCACGCGAAGTCCTGGAAGCTCGCGGCATCGAACTGTTCGACATTGAGCGGGGTGGCGACGTCACTTTCCACGGCCCCGGCCAACTGGTGGGATACCCGATATTCGACCTCAAAGAGCACCGCGAGGACCTGCACTGGTTCTTGCGACAGATAGAGGAAAGCCTCATCCGCTCGCTTGCAGGCTTCGGCATCGGTGGGGAGCGAAAGGAGGGATATACCGGGGTCTGGACAGCCGATCGCAAGATCGCGAGTATCGGCATTCACGTTAAGCAATGGGTCACGTGGCACGGATTCGCTCTCAATGTCACGACCGATCTGTCCTACTTCGACATCATCGTCCCCTGCGGCATATCCGATGTCGTAATGACCAGCATTCACCAAGAGTTGGCCGAACGTTCGCCGCGAGAACTGTGGGGGATGACGCTCAATCAAGTGGTGCTGGGGTTTGCCGAGGTATTTGAGATGGAACCGCAAATGACGGAATTGGGCACATTGGCAAAGGCTGACTAGTGGGGGAGAGAGGGGAGGAGATCACCATTCTCCTTCCCCTGCTTTCCCTACTTGCTCTACTTCTTCGCCAACTCTAGAAACCTCCCAAACACCTTCACTCCTTTGTAGAACTGCTCAACACCGATCTTCTCGTTGGGGGCGTGAAGGCCGTCGTCGGGAAGGCCGACGCCGCTCAGAATGACTGGTGCACCACTCTTGCCCAACGCCGGCACGATCGGAATGGATCCGCCGGAGCGGATTGGCACAATGCCCCGCCCCTCAACCTCACGAAAGGCCTGATCCACGAGTTGGATGTATGGACCGGTCACATCCACCAGGACTGGGTCGGCACCGTGGATGAAGTCGATCGACACTTCCGCATGCTTTGGCGCCACTGCCTTGACCGCCCGGGTCAGCTGTCGCTGCACGGCCTTCTCGCGTTGATTGGGCACCAGCCGCAGGCTGACCTTTGCACTGGCCACGGCTGGTATGACCGTCTTGGCTCCCTCGCCCGTGAAACCTCCGCATATGCCATGGATATCCAGGGTGGGCAATGCCCAGAGCCGTTCGAACACGGAGTAGCGAGTGAGTCCGGTCAACGCACGCGAGCCAACCTCGTCGCGCATGAAGTTGCGTGGCTTAAACGGAAGCTTGGCCCAAGCGTCTCGTTCCTGCTTGGACGGGCGGTCAACCGCCTCATACAGCCCCGGGATCCTTATCCGCCCGTTAGGCGTCTTGAGTTGCGCAAGCATGTGTACGAGCGTCTCATGTGCGTTGGGGGCGGCGCCACCGTAAAGGCCAGAATGCAGATCACTGTTGAGCGTTTGCACAGTGATTTCCGCGTAGCATAACCCGCGTAGGCCCGCTTCGATCGCAGGCCACCCGGGGGCGAAATAAGGCGTATCAGCGACCAACACCGCGTCCACATCCACGAGATCCGGCTCCCGCTCCAGGAGATCGAACAGAATTCTGCTGCCCGATTCCTCCTGCCCTTCTATCATGAATCGAACGTTGACCGGCGGAGACCCGCTCGCGCTGACTCCCTCGAACGCCTTGATGATCGAGAAGACCTGTCCTTTGTTATCCGTCGCACCACGCGCGTACAGATTCCTGTCGCGCACTGTGGGCTCAAATGGGGGTGACTCCCAGAGATCCAGCGGGTCTGGAGGCTGCACGTCGTAGTGCCCGTACACCAACAGAGTCGGTTGGCCCGGCCGCTTCGGTCCATCCGCAACGATCACCGGATGGGTGTCGCTCGCCTTCATCTCCACCTTTGGACAGCCGAGTGCTTTCAGGTGATCAGCCAGCCACCCCCCGGCACGCCGACAGTCCTGGTTGTGCGCCGGGTCAGTGGACACGCTGGGGATTCTGAGGAGATCCTTCAGTTCATCTAGCATGCGCGATTCATTGTCGCGCACGAAAGTGTCTATATCAAGCATGGAAGTTCGTTTGGAAAGGGTGTGAGAGAATGTGGAGAGTGCTCATGGACGGAAGATAAACACCGACTTGCCATGACGGTACAGATGTGGCCATTCTATCTGGTCCTCGAATGGAGACGGCCACCACATGACGTCCACAGTACTCAAACGAACCACGATGACCACACGGGCCATCGTTCGCAGCCAGTTCGATTTTGCATCAGACCTGATAGGTCTCGAAGACTTCATGCGACAGATTCTGGTGCGTCCCTTCCGATCGGTCAGCGTGGAAGTGCCTGTCCGAATGGACGACGGATCGTTTCAGGTATTCGAAGGCTTTCGAGTCCAACACAACGGCGCCCGCGGGCCCTGCAAGGGAGGAGTCCGTTACCACCCTGAGGCCGACGAGTTGGAGGTGCTCGGCCTGGCAACGACCATGACCTGGAAAACAGCCCTGCTCGACGTTCCGTTCGGGGGAGCAAAGGGAGGCGTTCAGGTGGACCCCCGCAAGCTCTCGCCCCGTGAACTGGAGGCGGTGACGCGAGTGTTCACCAGCCGTATTTCGATTGTGCTGGGCCCGTACCGTGACGTACCCGCTCCGGATATGGGCACAAATGCGCAGGTTATGGCGTGGATGTTCGACGAGTACTCCAAGCGGGGAGGGTACTCACCGGCCTGTGTGACGGGAAAACCCCTATCTCTGGGTGGATCCTTGGGCCGTGAAGAGGCCACCGGCCGCGGTGTCATGTATGTCATGCAGGATTACGCCCGTGACTTCGGGGTCCTGCTGGAAGGTGGCTCAGTGGTAATACAGGGGTTTGGCAACGTGGGCGCACACCTGGCCCGCTTGCTTCACGAACAGGGAGCCAAGATCACGGCGGTATCGGACGTCGACGGCGGGCTGCACAACGACCAGGGACTGGACGTGCCTGGCCTTTTCCAGCACGCCTATGTCGAGCGCAGACCAGTGTCGGAGTTCAAGGGAAACGCGGACTCCATCACCAATGAAGAAATCTGGAGCGTACCTTGCGACTGGCTGGTGCCAGCCGCACTTGGCGGTGTGATCACGCGAGAGAAGAATGCAGCTACCATCGACTGCCGCGTTGTAGTAGAAGCGGCCAACAGTCCTGTTACTCCGATCTCCGACAAGATCCTGGAAGACCGCGGGATAACAGTCCTGCCCGATTTTCTAGTCAATGCCGGCGGTGTTGTAGTTAGCTACTACGAATGGGTACAGAATCTCCAGCAACACCCATGGTCATTGGAGCAAGTCAACACAGAATTGAAACGAAAGATGCACACGGCATACCGCAGTGTCTCAAAGATCGTGGAGGACAAAGGTGTCCCCTGGCGCACGGCGGCGTATACCATCAGCCTCGACCGCGTATCTGAGGCCGAGCGCATTCGGGGTCACTTCGACGCCAACTCCACCAAGACCTGATAAGGGTCCACTCCCGGATTCTTTGTCACCGCGGCGGTGATGGCGGCTACGCTGACCGCGATGTCGCCTCCATGGCGTACGAAGATCTCGTCGAACACTGTCAGCCGGGTCCGGTAGATGCGTGCTGCAATAATGCTCGCATTGTTTAGCGGTCGCCGCGCCAAGTATTCTGCATTGTAGCTTTCGAGGTGCGGACCGACACTCTCCACTAGACTCGTTCGAGCGGCCGCAAAGATCTCCCCCCGCTGGCTCAGAACATCGCCTTCAGGAAGTCCGCTTGCGTATAGAGACTCCAGATCCGTAGCAAGAGTTTCGTAGAACAACGCGAGTTGAAGCTCGTCGTTCCACATTGACCGAGCGCGATGCTCGTTAGTTGAGTCCCCGCGGCTGAGAAAGAACGCGGCCGCAGCACGATACCCAACGAAAGAGGCCCAGCTCTCGTTGAAGTGTGATGCGCTAGGCACGTAGAGAGTGTTGTGGGCAATTTCATGTAACACAGTAGCCACTAGATTAACTGAGTCGCGGTACAGTGCGGTCGAGAGCAGAGGATCATTGAACCAACCAAGGGTAGAAAAGGCCCCGGCCGGTCTCACGTAAGTGTCGAGGTCCTCAGCTTCTAGACGAGCAGCCGCCTCTCGTGCCGCCGTAGCCTTGAAGAACCCCTTGTAGGGCACCGCTCCGACAATCGGGTAACGCCACAGGTAAGGAGCCAATTCGTTCCGGGGACTCGCAGAGATCACCAATAGAAGCGTATCGCGGCCGACGTCTGAGAATGATGTGTACGTTTCACCTGCTTCCAACCCCAGTGACTCAGCAGCAAACGCTCGCGCCTCCAACACGATCCGGAACAGGTCGCGGCGTTGCGGAGAAGTCTCGGGATGGGCAATGAGCGATTCGAGCGAGCGACGCTTGGTGAGAATGCGAGCCTCCTCGTAGCCCGCTCGCAGGAGATATCGGATCTCGGAACTGACCAGTGGGGCTGCTATCACAATTGCCAGGATTACCGCTGCAGACGCCGCCAGTACACGTCGCACCCGGCGGCGGGAGCGGGTTGTGCGCGTCACAATGTCAGGCGTACGCCAAAGCGGTGGGCGCGCCGGCCCCAGGGATCACTCGGTTGATACGCATAGTCGAGCGACAATTTCGCTATGGCCATGCTGCCACCAACAGTGAACTCCGACAAATCCGAACCTTCGGGCTGTGAGCCATAAGCTCCTCTGCCAATTACACCGACGCCACTCACTACGATACCGGCTTCTATCCCAGCAATGAAGCGGGAACTGAAACCTTCCGGCCATTGCCATTCGAGCGTCGACAACAGCCTGAACGACTCTTGTGGATCCACGTAATTCATCGTGAATCCGAACCGTGTAAGGCGCGGCATGGCGAGGTTCGACTGGCCTTTCCAATTACCGCCTATGTTCTGAATGCTGAATCCGAAGGCCATGAGGTCGAAGATCGCTATCGCTATCCCACCGTCACCACTGACGGCCCTTTGCTGAGCCGTGTCGGCGTCGATCCGTACGTACTTTACCGTGCCTCCGAAAGCGATCATTCCGAATCTGTAGACGAGCGACCCCATCCCCATGCGCTCCCTCGCGTCCGCATTGGCGGGGGATCCCAACGCGGGAAAATTCCCCGGGTCGGTACCATGATTGAGGTACGCGCCACCGAAGCCCAAATGAAACTGACGGATTCGCCACGCGAGGGCTCCGTTGAATGACCCGCCCTGCGATGGAAGACTGCGGTACGCTCCCTCCAAACCGATGTGTCTCAGGGTGGCCAGGCCGGCGGGGTTGGAGAACACGGCGGCCGCGTCTCCCACCAACGCGGCGCCGGCTCCATTCAATCCGGCGGTTCTAACCGAAACCGGGATGGAGAGAACCGAGGGTACTGCACCTTCAGCTTGCGCTCTGCACTCGGCCGCACCGACCCAAACCAGCCACGCACCAAGGATCAAACCTCGTACGCCGCTCGGGCGGATCGTAAGGCGCGCCGTTAGATCCATGCTATCTGATACGTATCACGTTTAGTCTCGGCATTGCCGGCCCCGACAGCGGGTCACCTACGTCATCGACCAACTCCACTGTGAAGCCGCGCTGGCCTGCCACTTGAATCACCCGATAGTAAGCTCCCGAGCCTGATCCCAACAGCCCGGTTACGTCGAAGCTGCCACCACTGAACACGATGGGATCCACTGGAAACGGGCGGTCAAACTGGGACGGGTCCTGCTCATGAAGGTCGGCGTACGTTGTTCGGAAATCCCAAGTCGAGTATCGCAGTCGGTCCGGCACCGACATGAGATTCGGGTGATCAGACACGTAATTGGCAAGGAACCAGTCAGCCAACAATCCATCTAAGGACTCTCCCGTCGCCGCTGCGAGATTCTCCGCTCCCACCAGTGACGTCTCGGACAATCGCCTCAGCACTCCCTCTCCCAGCTGATCGGATACCCAGCGCAAAAGCAACCAACTCGCACCCCGTTCCTCCAGGGTGCCCGTTCCGCTCGTGTAAAGCGGGTAATGCGCTTCGGTGTCGGAGAGATAAAGAAAAGCATTGAGCAAATCGCCCAGCGCAAACGCAGTGAATCGCTCACTTTCTCCCAAGGCTTCGAAGTGGAGCGCTGCCAGCTCCTCCGCCATGTGCGACATCGCCTCGTTGAGCCAGGTCTGCTCCGAGTTTCCTGCTCGTATAATCACGTGCTGGTGGAAATTGATCATGTGCTGCAGCTCGTGAGCGAACGTAACCGGCACCACACGCTTGACTCGATCAACCGAGTGATCGCACGTAACGGTCCCCTGCGGGTCCGGCACGATCGAGTAGAATATCTCGGCTTGGTTGGATCGGCTGTCCTTCTGAAACTGCGGATCGATGTCGAGCGGGAAGAAGAAGCCCGTAATGAAGCTGTCCGAGCAGTCCGATTCCTCGGTCAGGCCGTTCACCACTGGCGTCATCAGTATCAGCACTCGCCCGTTCCGGTCAATGTCAGACTCCGACCCGAATGCGCGAGTCGCTACATCGTACAGATCCAAGTCAAATAGTGCTCCCAACTGATCAAAATCGTGCTGTGATAGGCCGTCGGCCGGAGTGTCGACATCTTCGTAGATCACTGCACGAGTGCCGGCATACCTGACTTCCCCGGTTACGTTCGCGAAATCCTCGATCGTGCGGCACTTGATCTTGTCACACACTCTGAAGCTCCGTCGATCACCGACAGCGATGTCCGCCTGAATCCCCGCCAGGGGTGGGCCGACATCTTCCAACGGCTCTCTGGGGCGCGCAGCCAAATCAGCCTCCTGCTGGCGTAGGAAGTCTTCGAACCGCTGTCTCAAGGGACGATCCAACGGCCTGGACTCCAGTCGAGGGATGGGTGCAGCCCCCGAGTCACCCCTCAGGCGATACGCCAGAGTGAGGCCGATCTGACTCGTCACCGACTGTGGCGCCAGCAGGTACTCGGTTGAATCGGCCGTAGCGTCCTCGAACGTGGCGCACCCGTCCATGAGCTCCGGATCGAGCGACACCCACTCCCCTGGCTGCAACCGCAGCGGCTCTGTTGAAGCTGTGAACGTTCCGGAGATGGTGTCAGACTGGGCTATACCCACCCCCACCGTTACGTCTATCGCGCCGGGTAGGAGGCAGCGCGGTACTATCACCTGCATCCCCTGCCCCGTCGGAGACACCGCGTACAAGGGCGCCACCTTACCGCCAATTCTCACGACAGTGGAGTCGAACAGGCCGAATCCACCCAGCGTTAGCGTATCGCCGCCGGTGAAGGTGGTGGGGTTCAGTGAGTTCACCTGAGGGGGCCTCACAGCCGTTGCGGTGAATGTGATGACGCCCTTGAGGCTGCGGGCAAGCGCTGCTTCCACGATGTATTCCCCCGCCTCCGGACCGAGGGTCAGAAATACCTGCGCGATCCCCTTTCCGTCCGTGACCGTTGCCGAATCAGACAGGACGGCTCCAGCCCCAGCGGTCACCGCCCAGACCACCTTCTCGCGCGGTACGCTGCTGCCATCTGCCGCGGTCACCCGAACGGACAGTGGCGTCGCGAGCCGGTTGCCTGCAGTTGCACGCTGCCCATCACCTTCAGGCAGTTTTTCGAACCGGGCCGGTACCGGCAGGTCAGGTTCGTCGTCGCCACACCCACCTAAGACGAACACCGCCGCCACGAGGGCGGCGCTCACTTTGCGAAAAGTCAATGTCGACTCCTATTACGGAAACAAATGCCTGTCATGGGGTCGCGCCACACTTCTTGCCCTGCCCGTAACCCTCTAGAGTATCAGAACATACGGGGTTTTCACACATTTTGACAATGCTCCACGCCGAAGGTAGCTTACCTCAGTGACCGGGCAAGCCGCTAGGGACGGCTGGCACGGAAAAGTGAGGGCGGAAACGACCCGCCCGGAGAGCCAACTACAGTCGGCCCAGCGGCCCTCACCCGGACGCTGGGCTGTTCGCGAGAATGAGCTTCGTACACCTACACACTCACTCAGAGTACTCGCTCCTCGACGGAGCCAACCGAATCCCCGATCTGATCGAGCGGATCAAGGGTCTCGGCATGGACAGCCTCGCGATCACCGACCACGGGAACCTCCATGCCGCATGGTCTTTCTACGAAAAGGCTCGAGCCGCGGATATCAGACCCATTCTGGGATTCGAGGCGTACGTCGCTTTCGGATCGAGGCACATACGCGAGAAGCCGGTGGAGGCTCCGGCGCAGTACTCCCACCTGGTTCTGCTGGCCCGAGATCGTACAGGGTATAAGAACCTGATCAAGCTGTCATCGATCGGGTATCTGGAGGGTTACTATCGTCGCCCCCGCATAGACAGGGAGGTCCTGGAACAGCACAACGAGGGAATCATCGGGCTGGCCGCGTGCCTGTCAGGTGAGATCGCCCTCTGGTTGCGCCGCAACAACTACGAGGAGGCCAGGCGGTCCGCCCAATGGCTGGCATCGACCCTAGGCCCGGGAAGATTCTGGCTCGAGGTGCAAGACCACGGGATTCCGGACGAGCATATAGTGCGAGACGGAATGTTCCGGCTCGCGGACGACCTGGGTTTGCCTCTGGTGGCAACCAACGACGCGCATTATCTCGAGCGGGAGGACCACGAGGCGCACGACTGCCTGTTGGCGATCGGCACGGGTAAGGATCTGGATGATCCCAACCGATTTCGGTTCTACGGGCAGGAAAGCTACATCAAGTCAGAACAGGAGATGGCACAGCTATTCCCTGACCGACCTGATGTGCTGGAGAATACGCAGCGAGTGGCAGATACATGCGAGTTCGATTTTGAAAAGCGCTATTTCGTACCCGAGTTTCCTCGCAAAGATGAGTCGAAATCGGAGAACGACCTTCTCGTCTCCCTAGCAATAGAGGGAGCGGCACAGCGTTTCGGCAGTCCGCTCACGGATAAGGTGCAGGAACGGCTCGACTACGAGTTAGACGTGATAACGCGCCTGGGGTATGCAGGCTATTTCCTCATCGTACAGGACTTCATCAAGGCTGCCGAGGAGCGCGGCATTCCCGTCGGGCCGGGTAGGGGCTCGGCTGCAGGTTCACTCGTGGCCTTCGCACTCGGCATCACCAACGTCGACCCACTGCGCTTCGATCTGCTGTTCGAGCGGTTCTTGAATCCAGAGCGCGTTTCCATGCCTGACATAGACGTGGACTTCTGCTTCGAGCGCAGGGGTGAAGTGATCGAGTACGTGCGTGAACGCTACGGGCGGCGCAGCGTGGGTCAGATCATCACTTTCGGAACCCTCAAAGCGCGCGCCGCCGTGCGCGACATCGCGCGGGTGTTGCGGGTCAGTCCGTCCGAGACGGACAAGCTAGCGAAGCTCATTCCGACCGGGCCAGCTTACTCCCTTTCGGTTGCCGAGGCGGCGGCAAAGGTCCCTGAGCTGGCACAGCTCAAGAGAGAGAACGAAACCATAGGACGCCTGGTGGATCTGGCGCAACGGGTGGAAGGGCTGTCACGACACGCCTCGGTGCATGCAGCAGGAGTGGTTATCGCTCCCGGGCCTCTGGAAGACTACGTACCGGTGTGCACTCCCCCCCAACGCGGCAACACGGCTGGAGGAAACGGAGAGGAATCCGTCATCACACAATTCGACATGATCGCGCTCGAGAAGATCGGCATGTTGAAGATGGATTTCCTGGGCCTTAAGACGCTCACCGTGATTCACGACGCCACTGAGATGATCCGCGAGCGACACGGTGTAGAGATCGATTTCGACTCGATCGACCTGGACGATCCCGAGGTCTACAAACTCCTGAGAAGCGGCCGTGTCGCCGGGGTGTTCCAGTTCGAGTCACCGCTTGGAACTGACATGCTGCACCAACTCAGGGCCGACCGATTCAACGACCTCGTGGCCACTAATGCACTGGTTCGGCCCGGACCGTTGGACTCCGGAATGCATCAGGTCTACATCCGCCGTAAGCGTGGCTTGGAGGAAGTACGATACGCTCTCCCCGACCTGCAGGAAGTGCTCGAGCCCACCTACGGAGTAATCCTGTATCAGGAGCAGGTGATGAGGATTGCGAACGTGCTGGCGGGCTTTTCGCTGGCCGAAGCGGATGTGCTGCGAAAGGCGGTGGGCAAGAAGGACGCCGAGTTGATCGGAACTGAACTAAAGCGGTTTGTGGACCGCTGCGTGGAGCGCGGACACGACCCCAGAATCGTCGAGGACATTGCGGCTCAGATCCAGACGTTCGGCCGTTACGGCTTCAATAAATCACATTCCGTTGCCTATAGCATCATCTCCTTTCAGACGGCCTGGCTGAAGGCACACTACCCGTCGGAATTCATGGCAGCGTTGCTCTCCTCTGAAATCGGTGATACCGACAAGGTAGTGACCTACATCAACGAGGCGCGCGAGCTCGGGATCGAAGTGCTACCGCCGTCCGTCAATGAATCGGGCTTGAAGTTCACGGTGACCGGGAAGCAGCAGATGCGATTCGGATTGGGCGCCATTCGACACGTGGGGCGTTCCGCTATCGAGTCGATCATCGCTGCTCGTGAGCGAGAGGGCGCATACGAGACTCTGACCGATTTTTGTGAGCGGGTCGACCTGAGGTTGTGCAACAAACGTGTAATCGAGTCGCTAATTGCAGCGGGAGCGCTCGATCAGATGGGCGGACATCGTGCACAGTTGACTAGCGCACTAGACTTTTCGTTGTCGGAAGCACAACTGAGACAGGCCGAACGCGATGCCGGCCAAGTCAGCCTGTTCGGTGAAGCTTCTGACACGCAACCGGCGAGCACGAGTGACACGCTCCCCGACGTTGCGACCTGGCCCGAGGCGGAACGTCTCGCCAAGGAAAAGGAGGTCATCGGTTTCTTCATATCCGGCCACCCCCTCGAGCGGTTCCGAGAAGAAGTGATGCTGTTCAGCTCACGGACGACTGCTACGTTGGGCACTTGGAGCGAACACCAGGTGAGCACTGCGGTCGTGGTGACGGCAGTAAAGCGGAGAATCAGCAGGAAGACGGGGTCGGAGTATGCCCGTCTCACCTTGGAAGACTTTCACGGGACGGCCGAGGCGTTAGTTTTTCCCGACACCTGGAGCAAGCTGTCAGACGTCATCGTACCCGACGCGGCACTTCTAATGTCGGGTACGTACAGCACAAGAGATAGGGGAGAGGATCGTGCCCCGTTCATAGTGGAGGGGGCGCAACCGCTGGCCGAGTTGAGAGAGACGGGAGAGGTGGCGGTTGAGCTTGTATGGGTCCGAGAGCCAGAACCTACCCGTGACATCGCCAGGGGAGTCGCAGCATTATGTGCCGCACATCCAGGACCTGCACCCATATACGTGGAGTGGAGCGACGGCAACGGTACCACTGCCCGTTTGCGTTCCCGCAACGTCAGGGTGCAACTTGACGACGAGCTATTGAGCGCCCTACGAGAACTCGTCGGGGTAGACAGCGTCCGGCTGGTGAAAGCGAGATAGGCAACCACAGTGGCATCAACCGCATTCAACGCCGAGTTCGAGAAGCCGATCGCTGAGTTGGAGCGTCAGATCGCGCACCTGAAACGCCTCGCCGTAGACCGTCAGCTAGACGTACAGGAGGAGATCGAACCGCTCGAAGCGAAGCTCGCCGAACTCCGGCGCGACATATACAAGCGCCTAACGCCGATGGAGCGCGTACAGGTAGCACGGCACCCAGGACGCCCTTATACGATGGACTACATCGATTCGGTCTTCACCAATTTCGTAGAACTCAAAGGTGACAGGCTGTATCGAGACGATCCGGCAATCGTTGGAGGCTGGGCGCGGCTACGCGACCGACCCGTGATGGTCATCGGGCAGCAGAAGGGTCGTGACACGAAGGACAACTTGAAGCGGAATTTCGGAATGCCGCATCCCGAAGGATATCGCAAGGCCCTGCGGCTGATGCTAATGGCCGAGCGATTCGGAGCACCGATCATAACACTGATCGACACACCCGGTGCGTACCCCGGGCTGGGCGCGGAGGAACGGGGACAGGCGGAAGCGATTGCGCGGAATCTCGAAGAAATGGCTGCGCTCAGAACACCCCTCGTCGCGGTCGTCATCGGGGAGGGCGGTTCGGGTGGCGCGCTGGCCCTGGGCCTGGCCGACAGGGTCCTGATGTTGGAGCACGCCATTTACTCGGTAATCTCACCGGAGGGGTGCGCGGCAATCCTGTGGAAGGACGCGGCTCAGAAGGAGCGGGCCGCAGAGTCCCTCAAGCTCACCAGTAAAGACCTATTTCGTCTCGGTCTCATCGACGAAATCGTTCCCGAGCCGGCAGGCGGTGCTCACGCGGACCCCGACCAGGCAATCGCCACTCTCGAGAAGGTCCTCGCAAAGAACGTGGCCGACTTGGCAAAGGTAGACCCGGACCAGCTGCGGGACCTCCGCATCGAAAAATACGTCAAGATGGGCAACTTCGAAGAGGGTTGACTTGGCCGACCTGATCGAAGTCCGGTTCAAAGGCAACCGTAAGGACTTCTTCTGCTGGGAAAGTCAGTCGGACCTGGCAGTTGGAAACGCGGTTGTTGTAGAGGTCGACCGGGGACGCGACCTCGGACACGTGTCCGCGATTGGTGACGTGGCCGAACGCAAGTGCGGCGTCGGCTGCGAGGGGTGTGATCTAGCGAAGCCGAAGGATCCTCATGGTAAGGTCTTGCGCAAGGCCAGCCCCGAAGACACACACCTGATCGACGAGTTGCGCAAAGCGGAAGAAGACGTACGCCGCACCGTGATCGAGCGTGTGCAAGCACACAGTCTGGTCATGAAAGTGTCAGATGCCGAGTGGCAGTGGGATCGCAAGAAACTCACCGTCTACTTCACTGCAGAAAAGCGGGTGGATTTCCGTGCGCTGGTACGCGACCTGGCGAGCCTGTTTCGCACGCGGATCGAGCTGAGACAGATCGGCACGCGGGATGAAGCGAAACGACTCGACGGAATCGGCCGCTGCGGGAGACAATATTGCTGTTCTGCATGGCTGCCCGAGTTGAAGCCTGTCAGCCTCTCGCTCGCGAAGGACCAACGGTTGTCCCTCAACCCTTCGCAGATCTCGGGTGGTTGCGGCCGGCTCCTATGCTGCCTGCGGTATGAGCACGATTTCTACGTGAGCAGCCGCAAGCGGTTTCCCAAGGAAGGAAGAACGATCCACACGTTGGTGGGAGCGGAGACGGTGCTGGCGGTGGACATATTCCGCGAGCGGGTCCTGTTACGGTCCGGTGACGGAACGGTGCGCGCGGTCGTCCTTGCCGAATTGAAGGAAGACGTGGAGAGGGCGGAGGTGACGCCCGAGAAGCCGGAGCCGAAACCGCCCTCAGCGCTCGTTACCTTCGACGAGGGGGAGACTACAACGATCACCGCTGAGGATGCGGCGGATGCAGTCACCCCACGCAAACGGCGCAGGAGAAAGCGTCGCGGGCGAAGGCGTGGTCGGGGGACGGGGCCAGACGAGCCCAACAGAAACGACGGGGCGGAAGGAAAGACAGATAACAAGGGTGGCTGACAAGTTCTACATCACCACCGCGATCGATTACTCGAACGGCGAACCGCATCTAGGGCACGCATTCGAGAAGATCGGGGCAGATTGCATAGCGCGCTACCGCCGGCTCCGTGGGCAGAAGGTCTTCTTCGTAATCGGCATGGACGAGCATGGCCAGAAGGTGGCCCAGACTGCCGAGGAGCAGGGCGTCGACCCGCAGGACTGGGTGGACGGTCTCGCCGCGAAGTTTGAAGCCGCCTGGCGGGAACTGGACATCAGCAATACCGATTTCATCCGCACTACCGAGGAACGGCACAAGCGAACCGTCAACGAGCTGTGGCAGCGAATTCAAGCTGCCGGGTACGTGGACAAGGGCACCTATAGCGGCTTCTACTGCGTAGGGTGTGAGGCTTTCAAGCTCGAGAAGGACCTGGAAGACGGGAAGTGCCCCCAGCACCCGACGCGTGAAGTCAAATGGGTGGAGGAGCCCAATCTGTTCTTCAAAGCGGGTGCGTTCCGCGATTATCTGCTGCAGCTGTATGAATCGCGCCCCGAAGCGTCGGACTTCGTCCGCCCCAAGGCGAAGCTCAACGAAGTGCGCAACGTGGTAGCTGAATGGGACCACGAGTACGCCATGTCAGCTAGCAGGGCCAGCGTGCGCTGGGGCATCCCCTGGCCCGGAGACGCCTCGCACACAGTCTACGTCTGGTTCGAGGCACTCATCAACTACCTGTCGGCAACGGGTTTCCCCGACGACGGCTTCGAGGAGATCTGGCCCGCCGACCTGCACGTAATCGGGCCGGATATTTTGCGGTTCCATGCGGCTTTCTGGCCTGCCATGCTCAAGGCGGCCGGTTTGGCCGTTCCCGGCGGGGTGTGGTGCCATGGGTGGGTAAAGACATCAGATTCTCGCTTCTCCAAGAGCGCTGGCGTCACGATCACCCTGCGCGAGGCAATCGATCGACACGGTTCCGATGCGCTGCGCTACTTCCTGCTCCGAGAGGTGCCGTGGGATGCCGATGGTAACTTCACTTGGGCCCGCTTTGACGCGAGGTACACGTCCGAACTGGCCGACGGTTACGGCAATCTCGCTAGCCGCATCCTCGCAATGATCACACGTTATCTGGAAGGTGTGGTACCGGAAGGCAAGGCGGAGACCGAACTCGACCGGGCGGGTGTGGACGCATTGGCCGAATACCAGTCTGCCATGGACGCTCACTTGCTTCACGAAGGCGGCAACGCTGCATGGCGCTTGGTAGCGCGGGCCAACCAGTTCGTGGAAGAGAGTGCACCCTGGACCCTGGCAAAGGCACAGAAGACCGAACAGCTTCGGACCGTCATGGCCGCGTTGGCCCGCGCGCTCAATCGCATCACGGTAATGGCCTCTCCCTTTGTACCTGGGAAGGCCCAGGCGGTCTGGCAAGCCCTCGGAAACACCGATGACGTGTCGCTGCAATCGTGGCAGGACCTCGAATCACCAAAGGTTGCCGGTCGTTCGGTGACCAAGCTTGCCCCGCTGTTTCCCAAACCCCAGGTCTGATCACGTAAGTAAGTACCACACAGCAGCTTACAGCCCCTAGAACAGGTTTCACCACCACCTTGACACGGTTCGAACACGGGGTCTAATTTCCACCCGTTCTTTACCCCGGCTTGAGTCGTCGGGGGCCCTGAGGGTGCCGTCCCGTGCGGCCATAGTCTTTGTGAGGAACGTCACTGAGTCGACCCTCGATTTGGATATAGGTTCGCATGGCTTTGTGAATACCGCTGCTGCATGACCACAGCGCGGGAAAGGGATCCCTTTCGATGACACGTCGGCGTTGGACAATTGTGATCGTACCGCCCGGAGCACGGGAGTCCAGGAACATGGGCATCTCCCCGCTCGGGATTCGAATTATGATCGGTGCGGCGGTCCTGATAGTTCTGACTGTCCTGGGGGTCGGATACGCGGCGGTAACCAAGGCCGTCGCTCTATCCAAGCTCGACCGGCTGGAGCGCCGCAACGACGTGCTCGCCGAAGAGCTTGCCAAGTCACGAGACATAGTAGCCTCCATTAGCACCTCCATCGACTCCATCACTAGACAAGATTCCATGGTACGGGTTCTGGCCGGCCTCGAGCCGGTAGACCCCGGGGTACAGCAGGCAGGTATCGGTGGTCCGGCCGGTGCGTGGACTGAGCGGGAGCAGATCCTCTCGGAGGGTCCGGAAGGCCAGGAAGCACTTCAAATGATGGAGAATCTGGACGCCCTCATGAGGCGCGCCAGCATGCTGGAGACATCATTCAACACTGCTAAGGACAGCCTGGATGCAAACATCAAGGCTTTGACCCACTATCCATCGATTCTCCCGGCAAAGGGTTGGAGGACGAGCGACTGGTCAGTGCAGCGGATGCACCCGATCTTCCACCAAGAACTGCCCCATCCCGGAATCGACGTAGCCGCGCCGACGGGCACGCCCATATTCGCGGCTGCCAACGGTACGGTCACCGCGGTCTACAACAACGGTGGCTACGGTCTCATGGTCATCGTCAACCACGGCAGAGGATTGGTGACCCGGTATGCTCACTGCTCCAAGGCCACCGTGAAAAAGGGACAGGCGGTCACGCGCGGCGAGAAGATCGCAGAAGTCGGAAGGAGCGGCATCGCGACGGCTCCACACCTCCACTACGAGGTACTGGAGTACGGCAAGGCGGTAGATCCAAAAAAGTACATTTTGCCAAAAGCGATCATAGACTAGTCCTGACAATCACATCAGTGAACGTAACCCCGGAACCGCAGATTTCCGGGGTTTTTTTATTGGGTTGGATAGGCAGAGGGGCGGTCTCGTGCGGCCGAACAGGGGCGAGAATCCCAGTATGCGGCTACCTTTCGAGGCGTTTGGCACTTCATTAACAACCATGCTCAGCAATGCAATGAATCGCTCACACTGCACCGCCCTGGCGGCAGCCATGGCCTTGGCCGCATGTTCGGCTCCGGAACCCCATCTGGAGTTCCACGCTTCTATCCATGAGGGAGAGGTGTTAGCCGGTTTGGAGATATGGGCATTGCCGTTCGATCCCGACCGGCTGCTCGATTCACTGGCTCGCGCGAGCGGTTCTCCCAGACCCGAGTTTCCCGAACTCGAGGAGGAGATGTCCTCTTACCTGCGTCCGGACCAGGATGCTCTACTCGATATCGGCACGAGTTGGCGTGCGACTCAGGACAGCGTCCGGCGCCTGGCGGATTCACTCAACCAGGAATCGCCCCGATCCCCCGGCTATGCGGCGGCGTACGAGCGCCTGCGGCAGCAGTACCAGCGACTCGCGCAGCGAGCTGTGGAACGGGATGCTGCATTCAGAGAACAGGTCGGTGACGATCGCGAGCTGGCGACGCGAGCCACAGCTGCGGCAGACTCACTGCGGGCTTGGGAGCGTATAGCGTACGCCGATTTCGCTGACCTGGCCGACACGGCGGTGGCAAGGGCAGGCCGAGAGCCTATGCTGGTAGTAACAGACAGTGACGGGAAAGCAGAGCTGGTCCTGGAAGCAGGCGCCTGGTGGTTGATAGCAAAACAGCGCGAAGGTGAGAACCCGTTCAGAGAGCGCTACTGGAATGTGCCGCTGGTAATGAGTGCAGTTGGCCCCCGGGTGGCACCGCTCTACTCGGGAAACTCCGTGACGCGCTGGCGACATTAGAGAGGCGACGTGAACAGAACCACTCTCACACCGGCCATACTGGTCGTGGCTCTTGTCGGTACCGGCACGGGCATGTCAGTGACGTTCCGGTCGGCGGGCAAATCCGTTGACTCCGTGCCGGACCACGCCGCAACACACGTTGGACAGCAACAGCCAGACCCATTGATCGAGCAGCGGACCAAGGGTGACTCGCAGGCCCCGCTAACGATCTACGAGGTGAGTGATTTCCAGTGTCCGTATTGCAGAGATTTCGCTATCGAGATCTTGCCCGACATCGACCGGGAGTACATCCAGACAGGAAAGGCCCGACTGGTCTTTGTAAACCTCCCCCTGGTGCAAATCCACGCCAACGCAGCCGCAGCCCATGAGTTCGCTATGTGTGCGGCCAAGCAGGACCGCTTCTGGCCGATCCACGATCTGCTGTTTCTCACCCAAGCAAACTGGTCCCACTCTGCTGAGCCAAGCGATTTCCTAATGACCCTGGCGGACTCGGCTCAGCTGAACAGCGACTCACTGACAGCCTGCATCGAGACCGGTGCTGTGCGTTGGCTGGTGGAACAGGAGGCGGTCGCCGTGGCGCAACGGGGGGTAAGGAGCACCCCGTCTTTCATCGTGGAAGGGCTTCTCATCGGAGGGGCGCAACCGATGGACGTCTGGCGGCCGATTCTGGATTCGCTGTTCACCGCCAAGAGCGGAGACGGATCCTAAGCACTCCCCAAGAGAGTTACCCAAACGTCGTACAGCGCGTGAGTCCAGGCCACGATTCCGAAACCACGTGCGACGTAAAGCCCACTGAGTAGTAGCCCCGCAATGAACCGGAACGTGAAAGACGGCAGCGTGAGCTGATCTCCCAACGGGCCTATATAGTGAAAGCCGCTGAAGATGAGCGCACTCCCTACCACCCCGACCCCTATGGCAACCGGCCTGTGCCAACCCAGCTTGAGTCCGACCGTCATCAACGCCCAAACCAGGAGTACCCGGAACAGCAGTTCCTCGTAAAGTCCGGCACCAAGCGAGATCACGAGCTGCGTGCTGAGAGTGATCTCCCTCGCTCCGACCGGCTGCGCTCCTTGAACCGTGTAGAGCGGTCCGGACAGGAGCAGCGCTGTGAGGGCCGATACCACGCCTCCTAGCAAGATGGCATAGACGATGCTCTCGCCGAACATCCAGGCGAACATGCGTGGGTTGAGTTTGCCCGGGTGTTTGCGATGGTCACGCCAGACAATCCACACACCCAACAGGAACAACAGCAGCCCAAACGCAAATACTCCAGTGCGTCCTCCGAGCGCAACGAATAGAGTCTTGAGCAGGACGTCTGCCCCGTTTCTCACTCCGGCGAATGCCGATCCCGAGATCGCCGCTGCCAACGCCTCGTACAGCAGCCAAAGGGGTAGCGCAAACAGAACGCTGTAGCGGGGTTGGCGACTCGATTTCCAGTATTCTCGTGGCGACATGGCTTGGAACCTATCACATTGGCTGTGTGCCCGTACCAGGATACCGTCTCGCCGCGTGGCTGACCAACCGTCTTCCACTGGGAAGCGGGCCGTTGGCCCAGAGCATCGCCGGCCGGCGTGAAGCAGTGGCTCGGTGGCTCAACTGGGCCTCAAGACAGCGTACGGACGGACCTCTGGTTTGGGTTCATGCCGCCTCAGTGGGGGAAAGCTTGGCTGCCGAACCGATCGTCACGCGGCTGCGGGCAGCCATCCCGGCCTTTCAGATCGTCCTCACGCACTCTTCTCCGTCGGTGGTGGCCTGGCCGGGATCGTTCGGTGCGGACGCGGTGGGCTTCGTGCCACCTGATGAGCCCGATACTATCGGTGCGGTCATGGAGGCCTTGAGGCCCTCGCTGTTGCTATTCTCACGCGGCGACCTGTGGCCCGAACTCGTAAACCAGGCTCTAAAGCGTGGCCTTCCGATGGCCGTCTCCGGAGCAACGGTGCGCCCATCGAGCATGCGGCTGCGCCAGCCTATGCGAACACTATTGCGACACCTTTACGATAGCATCTCGTGGGTTGGCGCCGTATCACAACAGGATGGCGACCGCTGGCTCAGGCTAGGAACAGGACATACGGAGGTGACCATCACCGGCGATCCACGGCATGACCAGATTATCGAACGCCTACCCAACCTCGAGCCGCTGGCACCGCTTCTGGCCTGGGGTCGGGAGAGAATCGTCCTCGTTGCCGGAAGCACACACGAGCAGGATGAAGCGGTCTTGCTTCAGGCACTGGCATTGGTGCGTGAAGCGGTCCCATCCTCCGGGCTGGTCCTGGTCCCGCACGACCCTCCCGGGCCGCCCAGAGTGGACAGCATCTCGCAACAAGCCCGACGATCCGGCGTCACCGTATCCCACTGGACTGGTGGATCCATAGAACCCGACTCGCTCTGCGTGGTGGTGTCGATGCTTGGAATCCTGGCCGATGTGTATGCATGTGGTGACTTGGCCTACGTGGGCGGCGGGTTTCGGCCAGGGCGGCTCCATTCCACGGCGGAGCCCGCTGTGTACGGAATACCACTGATAGTGGGCCCTGAGCGCCCAGAGACGGCCGATGCTGCCTTGTTGCTCGAGATGGGTGCTGCGGTCAGCCTGCCAGACGAATCGCCCGTTGACGGCTGCGCTGAAGCGTGGCTGCGCTGGGTAAGGGACGAACGACTGAGGGTAACCGCTGGTCTGGCTGGTCGCTCTCAACTGAAGCAAAGCGCCTCACGGGCCACCGTGAGCGCCCTACTACCGTTGATAGGCTAGCAAGCCGATCGACCCACCGTTACCCAAACGAAAAGCGGGGCACCCCGGGGGCACCCCGCTCTCGTTGCGTGTCAGTACGATCGACTACATTCCCAGGCTCGGGACGGTGATCTTGTAACTGGCGCCGGCAGCCAGGAACAGGGGCGTAATTCCCGTGTCCGGACCGTCTCCGAAGTCCACTGTCGACCAATCCAGCGCAGCATAGAAGCCGAG
>JBDGZZ010000003.1:0-67320 GCA_039588335.1 Gemmatimonadota bacterium
CCCTATACTGGCGGAACTCATCTGCCCGACATAACCATGGTGCACGCCTTGGAATTGGACGGTGATGTGGCGGGTTACACGGTTGTGCGTGCGCACCATTCGGATGTGGGCGGCATGCGTCCCGGCAGTATGCCACCTCACTCCACTGAGATCTTCCAAGACGGCTTGATCATTCCCCCGATCCGCTGGACTGCTGCAGGCAAGATCCAGGAAGACATTGAGCGATTGTTGTTGGCGAACGTGCGTACTCCCGTCATGCGTCGGGGCGATCTCGCTGCACAGTTGGCGGCGTGCGAGCGGGGCGCTCTGCGCTACCGCGAACTGGTGGAACGCAAGGGTGGGGAGTACGTAGAAGGTGCCGTGCGCGACCTGCTGGATTACGCCGAGCGCCGCACCGTCGCATCCGTGAAAGAACGAGTCAAGGAAGGACGTTACACTGCACAGGACCGGATGGAGAGCGACGGAGTCGAGCAGCGCGATGTCACGATTCACGTAACAGTGGATGTCGCCGATGGAAGGATGACGTTCGACTTCAGCGAGTCAGACCCCGTTGTCCGCGGCAACATCAACTGTCCCCTCTCGGTTACACGTTCGGCAGTGTTATTCGTGTTGCGTTGCATCGTCGATGCGGATATTCCTACCAACGGTGGTGTACATCGCGTTGTCGACGTGATTGCCCCAAAGGGCTTGCTGGTGAACGCCGGTTGGCCGGCTGCGGTTGCGGCGGGCAACGTCGAGACGTCGCAGCGTATCACAGACGTGGTCACGTTGGCTCTTGGCCAGGCCACCGACATGCCGGCCCAGGGCCAAGGCACCATGAACAACGTGGTGATCGGTAGCGAGGGGTGGACGTACTATGAGACGTTGGGCGGTGGGCAAGGAGCCTCGAGCGTTGGTGATGCACCCTCGGGAGTTCACGTCGGCATGTCGAACACGCGGAACACGCCGATAGAAGTCTTCGAGTTGGAGCATCCAATGAGACTGCGTTCCTGTGCACTCAGAGATGGCAGTGGTGGTAGTGGCCGTCACCGCGGCGGCGATGGCATCATCCGCGAGTATCAGGCGCTGGAGCCGATGGAGGCGAGTCTGTTGTGCGAGCGGCGCGTGCACGCACCCGCCGGAGCCGAGGGTGGTGCTGACGGGAAGCCCGGCGTGAATACCGTCAACGGCGAATTGGTTGGTGGTCGTGCGGCAGTGCATCTGGAGCCGGGTGACGTGCTGCGGGTCGAGACTCCTGGTGGGGGAGGGTGGGGAAGGGTGTAGGATTTACGAGATCTGCCAAGTCGGCACCCTTCTCCATCAAGGACCGGCTCCAGAGTCGATGTGCGCACGCTCCACGCCCTCCAAAACGTGTGGACACGATGATTCCGGAGGCGTTCGAGGGCGCGCACAACTACTCTGGCCTCATTGTGGTTGCCGGCTTCCTCAGTCGTTTGGCTTGTCGGTGCTTGGGTGAGTGAGGGTGTTCTACGACTGGAGTGCAGAACTGAAGAGCCGCAGCGTCTACGCTTCTTCCTCCCGCTTGAAGACCTCTCCTCCGACGAAGACCTCAAACAATCCGCCGTCCAACTTCCCATCCTTCACCTCGTAAGACATGATCTCGAGGGCGCGCTCGGGCTCGAGCCGCTTCTTGTACGGACGGTCTGCAGCGGTCAGAGCGTCATAGATGTCCGCAATCGTCATCATGCGCGTCTGAATGGGGATTTCGTCGGCTCCCTTGAGCTTCCGCGGGTACCCACTCCCATCGAGCTTTTCGTGATGGCCCCACGCTATGCTTGGTATAGTGCGGAGATCCTTGGTCCACGGAATCTTCTCTAGAAACCTGTAGGTGTGAGTTACGTGGCTCTCTATTTCCTGCCGCTCTGTCTCGTCTAGGCTACCCTTCGGTATTCTCAAGAATCGGACCTCGTCTTCAGAAAGGTACGGCTGCTGTTCGCCTGCGAGATTCTCGAAGTATTTGTCGGCGTACTGCAGCAGTTCTTCCGAACTCTCTTCCGGCAGTACCGTGGGCTGGTTCGATTCTAGGACCAGATTCATGAAGCGATCTAGTTCCTCGATCTGTCTGGCGTGCTCGACCCCGAGTCGTTCGACATAAGCTTCGTACCCATCGGGGCCGGTGCTTTCCAGGTACTCCACGCGTTGGCGGTAGAACTCCCGTTCTACAGTGCGTCTGACGAAACCGTAGCGCTGCTTCACCAACTCGAGGTCGTGTTCGTAGAGTTTGCGGGCCTTGACCAGTACCTCTTCGCGCACACCCACTTTTCCGAAGTCGTGTAGCAGACCGGCGTACTTGATCTCACGCAGATCCTTCCTCGTGAAGCTGAGGTTCCGGAACGGGCCGGACACCGAACGATCAATGACTTTCGCGAGAGCCAAAGTCTTATCCGCAACCCGCCCGGAATGTCCAAAGGTCGTGGGATCCCGTTGCTCGATTGCATGCACTGACGCGCGGACGAACCCCTCGAACAGACGCTCGATTTCCTGATACAGGAGGCTGTTCTCGATCGATACCGCAGCCTGGCCGGCCAGTGCCTTGCTCAGAGACTCCACGCGGCTGGAGTACGGCACCACCTGTGTTGTGAATTGCTCCGGGGTCTCGAGGACCGTTTCGAAATCCCGTTTCCTGTTGATCAACTGGAGCACACCGATGACTTCATCATTGTGGTCGGCCATCGGAATGGTGAGCATCGACCGCGTGCGGTATCCGTATTTTTCGTCTATGGACCTATTGATGGTGTACTCTGCATCGGGCGGGAGAAAATAGGCGTCGTCTATCCTGAGCGGTCTATTAGTGGTAGCCACGTACCCGGCGATGCTCTTTCTGTCCAGCGGGATGGTGAATTCAACCAGGGGAATATCCGGCCGCGAGTAATTCTGTGACAGTTTGAACCGGAGATGGCGCCTGCCGGCGTCGGTTTTCTCTACGAGATAGAGACTGGCAGCATCGGAGGACGTGAGTTCCCGTGCCTGGGACAAGATCAGGTCCTGCAACTCCGTGTAGTCGTGCTCGGTGCTGAGCGCCATGCCGATCTTGGTGAGCTCTCCGATCTCCTTTGTGCGGGACGCGGCCTCGTTTCGGGCCCGCACTGAGTCTGCCCGCGCGGCCGCTTCACGGTACGCTGCCCGTATTGCGAGCAAGAGTTGCTTCGTTCCGTAAGGCGTGCTAACGAATGCGGAGAGCAGGTCACCGTCGAGCTCTGGCGGTACATCTTCCTCACGGTCTCCTCCAATTGCCACTACCGCACCGCCTGAGTCGACGAAGTCACGCAATTGCCTATCGCTGAAATGGTCCCGACTCCCGGGAGCGAGCACGAACACAGTCGGACCGTTGCGTGCCGCCAGGTCGGAGTCGGGGAAGACCGGAGTTGCCAGGATCCCTTCGCCCGCCAGTGCATCAGCTATGGTTTCCATTCCGAAGTCGGTTGTATGGAGTAGCGTGTAGTTCATCTCTCCTGGTTTCCCGAGTCAGCAGGGTGCCCATCTGCCAGGTAACCCTGGCCAGAAGGTATCTGCCATCGGAGCGAAACGCGAGTACAGTCCCGCGCAACAACGAGCGCCACCGCCCAGTGTGGGCGATGGCGCTGACTCCGTACGCCTCTGAACGCTGGCGCGGTCACGCGCCAGCGGACACTAACCTCCAACCTGTCTCAGAGCTTCGTGTGCTGGAGTGTAGTCCGGAAAATCCTTGGTCACCTGGCTGAACAGCTCTATGGCGCGATCGTTGTCTCCGCGTTCAGCATAGAACAGACCCTTGGTGTAGAGGCGAACTGCCTCTTCGGAGAGCTTGATGTCCTTGCGTTCGTTTAGGATGTTTTTCGAGAGCGGCTCCAGATCGACTCCACGCGTGACCTTGTCCGCGAGTTCCACCACCATGTCGAACATGCCTTCGCGGTCGCCTCGCACGCCTTGGGCGTTGATGATCTCGCTGGTTTCAACTTCGACGATGCGTGCGTCGAAGCGGAAATCTGAATACCAGTCGATGAAGCCACCGAGTATCACGTATTTTGCGCCCACGATCCGCCCGACCTGCGCTGCAGTGGCGGCATCGACACGACCGCTGACGCCGAGGTCCTGCTCGGCGATGAGGTCGTTGAGACGACTCCGGTCGACGAGGCGAAGATCGGTGTTGACCGCGAGTTCAGTGATCAGCATCTGCTGCAACCCGGCTTCGAATGCGTCGTAATCTTCGCTTTCGAGGCCGTACGACCCCCCGTTTTCGAACACCCAAACCGCGATGCCAGGTCGTGTATCCTGAGCTACAACGATCGACGGTACTGTCACAGCCGCCACGAGGCCAAACGCAATCAATGAACGCCACCGCATAGGTCTATCCTCCATCTAACGTCAACTCGGTCCCCTCGGCCGCGGCTATTACCTCGAGCGAAGGCTGCAAGCTTTCTGCCTTCGTCTGTGCCGCCTCCACCAATGCGTCCAAAGCTGAGTCGTCTCGCTCGGGACCATGGTGGAACATGACCAGCCGTTTCACCCCAGCCTCCACTGCCAGTTCCAAGGCCTCCTCAAATGAGGAATGTCCCCAGCCTTGGAATCGTCCAATCTCGTCCGCCGTGAACATGGCGTCGTGCACCAACACGTCTACACCCTGCAAGAACCGTACGAATTCCTGCCTCCACCCAGGTTCCACCGGGTAATCGACGCCAGCTCCCAATTCGTTGTCGGTGGCGTATACCAGGCTGTCTCCTCCGCCAAGGGGAGTGAGCCGATACGCCAGCGTATTGCCTGGGTGCCGCAAACGCATCGAACTCGCCGCAAACCCACCTACCTCCAGGTCCTCGCCCGCCACGTGCTCCACCGTTAGCCGGGCCGCGAGCCCGTCCAATGGAATGGGAAACACCATTGGCTCCATCTGGGCCCGCAGGATCGTTTCCAGGTCCACGTCACCTTGCTGCGGTCCCCAGATTCGAACTGCATTGCCACCGTCGAACAGCGGTCCGAAGAACGGGAGACCCTGGATATGGTCCCAGTGGGTGTGGCTCAGCAGCAGATCCACATCCCCGACCCCGCGCTTCATCAACTCGGTGCCCAGCAGGCGGATCCCGGTACCGGCATCCAGAACCACCACTCGGTCACCGGACCCGCCTACCCGCTCGACCAAAACGCACGGCGTGTTCCCGCCATAACGGGCGGTGAGACTCCCGGGCGTCGGGATCGACCCCCTAGTTCCCCAGAAGACTATTCGGTACGCCATTCGCTCGTCGCAGTCACCATCCTCGACAACATACGACCCACCCGGAATCCGAGACAAGGAACACAGTCACCGCGGCCGGGTGACATGGCTCACTGCAGCCCAGCGGCGGCCTCGAGCGCTGCACGATCGCGAATCTCGATGCTCTTTCGCGTCACGTGGATCAAACCCTGATCGGCGAGATTGCCGATGGTGCGAGACACAGTTTCCCGGCTCGAGCCTACCATCTGTGCTATCGTATGATGGGTGATCTTTCTGCTGATTGCAGATCCGTCACCCTGGTCGGCGAGTTCGATCAAAAGCCGTGCAATCCGGCCGGGGACATCGAGCAGAACGAGGCCGCCGATCTTGTCGTCGGCACTGCGCAGCCGGCGGGAGAGAGATTGCATCAGACCCAGTGCTATGCGGGGCGCGTCGGTGAGGCAGCGGTGGAAGTCGTCCCGGTACAGGACGATCAGAGTCGAATCCTCCATGGCGATGACATTGGCGGAACGGGGTAGGTCGTCGATCAGAGACATCTCCCCGAAAAAATCTCCATCGCCCAGTACCGAGAGGATCACCTCACGACCATCCTCGCCCGTGAGCACTACTTTCACTTGACCGCTATCGACCACGTAAAGCGAATCACCCGGATCGTTTTCGAAGACGATGATGCTGTTCTTGGGATAGGTCTTCCGGCGGGTGACTTCGCTGATCCGGCCGATTTCTGCCTCATCCAAGTGGGCGAAGAGCGGAACCTTGAGGAGGGTGTCGTGAATCGACATGAGCAATGTTTCTCGGAAGATCGGAGGTTCCGGCTACATTAGCGAGGCACCGGTCGTGTGTCAATTGAAGGAATGGCCCTGAGCTTGCCTGTAAGTCGGGGCCCCGTTTATATTTCGCGGCTCTCAAGGCGTGGACTTTGAACCGGAGAACGAACGGTGAAAGCGGGCATACATCCAGACTATCAGCGCGCTATCGTACAGTGTGCGTGTGGCAACAAGTTCGAGACCCGCTCCACACTACCGGAGATCCACGTGGAGATCTGCTCTCACTGCCATCCCTTCTTCACCGGCAAGCAGAAGTTGGTCGACACGGCCGGACGAGTGGAACGGTTCCGTCAGCGCTACTCCAAGCAGACCCAGACAACAGGGCAATAGCTAGTGCAGGCGCGGCTCCAGGCCGCGCTTGACCGCGCGGCTGAAATCGAGCGGGAGCTGGCCGATCCGGCTACCGCAAAGGACCCCGTGAGACTCAAGGCCCTAGGCCGCGAGCACGCACGGCTGGACCGTATCAAGCGAACCGCTACCCAGTTCGAGAAACTCACGGACGAAGTCGACCAGGCTCGCGAGCTGTCGCGCGACTCCGACCAGGCCATGGTAGATCTCGCGCGGGCGGACCTGGACGACCTGGAACCCAGGCTCTCCCAGGTCCAGAGTGAGTTGCAGGAGCTGCTGGTTCCGCCGGACCCGCTGGACGACCGGGACGCCATCGTGGAGATCAGGGCCGGCACCGGTGGCGATGAGGCGGCTCTCTTTGCGGCCGATCTGTACCGCATGTACACGCGCTACGCTGAGCGCTGTAGCTGGACCGTGGAGCCGATGTCGCTGTCAGAGGGCAACGTGGGCGGGATCAAGGAAGTCGCGTTTGCCGTCCGCGGCGATAGATCGTACGGACGGCTGCGCCACGAATCCGGAGTGCACCGGGTCCAGAGGGTTCCGGCAACTGAGGCCCAGGGTCGGATCCACACCTCCGCAGCGACCGTCGCCGTGCTGCCTGAGGCCGAGGACGTCGACGTGCAGATCGACGAGAAGGACCTCAAGGTGGACGTGTTCCGGTCGTCGGGGCCCGGCGGGCAAAGCGTCAACACCACTGACAGCGCCGTGCGCATCACCCACTTGCCGACGCGGTTGGTGGTCCAGTGCCAGGACCAGAAATCCCAACTACAGAACAAGGTCAAGGCCATGGAAGTGCTACGGGCCAGGTTGCTCGATAGGATGGTTGCGGAGCAAGAAGCCGAGAGAGCCCGGGAGAGGCGCTCCATGGTCGGCACCGGCGACAGATCGGCCAAGATCCGCACCTACAACTTCCCGCAGAATCGGGTGACTGACCACAGAATAAACCTCACCTTGCACCGCCTCGAGGAGATCCTGGCCGGAGATATGGACGAGGTGGTGGATCAGCTCAAAGTCGCCTACCTGGGCGAGCGGTCGGACGCCTGATGTCACCCAGGTCGACCATTGGTGACGTGTTGGTGGAGGCTGCTCGGGTCCTCGACCGAGTGCGAGTCGCGGATCCACGCCGTGAAGCGATGGCGATCTGGGCCTCTCTGGCTGGGTTAGAACCGGGCCAATTGTGGCTCCAGCGGGGCGAAGATGCGCCGTTGCCGATACTAGCCCGTTTCCGGGCCGCCCTCGAGCGGAGGGTGCAGGGCGAGCCGCTGGCCTACGTTTTGGGCGTGGTTGGATTCCGCACGCTCGAGGTCACGGTAGACCGCCGCGTCCTGATCCCGCGGCCCGAGACTGAGGGACTCGTCGATCGAGTGTTGGCCTGGGGAACCGCGCGGAAGGGCCCCAAGTCAGGGTGGGGAACCGCCGCCGACGTAGGTACCGGGAGTGGGTGCATAGCCCTCAGTCTCGCCGTAGAGGGTAAGTTCGACCGGGTAATAGCCACGGACGATTCAGCGGATGCGCTCGAGGTCGCGGCAGGTAACGTCAGGTTTGTGGCTCCCGATCCGCCAGTGGAGCTGAGACAGGGGCCGGGGCTCGACCCGTTGCGGGAAGAGTTGCTCGACGTCGTGGTTTCCAATCCTCCTTATCTCACCAAGGGCGAGCACGAATTATTGGAGACCGGAGTGAAGGACTTTGAGCCGAAGAAAGCGCTTGTGAGCGATGCTGATGGAATGAGACATACCGAGGAGCTTCTAGGGCAATCCCGGGCGCTCTTGGCTGAGGGCGGCCTGTTGGCCGTCGAGATAGATTCTACCAGGGCCGAGATGGCGTTGGATCTGGCGAGGAAGGCCGGCTGGATCGGCGCACGAGTCGAATCGGACTTGTTTGGCCGGCCCCGCTATTTGCTCGCAACCAAGGAGTTTTAAGTGATCGAAGAAAAGGCGGTCGAACTGGGTCGGGTTATTGGGCAGACGGACGAATACAAATCCGTGAGGCAGGCGAGGGAGAGTCTGGAGGAGATCACTGAGATCAGAGCCCAGACCCAGAGGCTCCAAGCCCTGGCCGAGAAAATCGAGGAGCACGCCCGGATGCAGCAGGAGCCCCCTCAAGAGGTAGCCGATGAATATGAGGGGTTGATGTCCAGCATTCAGGCCCATCCCAAATACCAGCAGCTCATAGCCGCCCAGGCCAACTTCGACAAGATCATGTTGCGGGTGAATGAGAGCATCCTTGAGGGAATGAAGAAGGGTGCCGAGAGCTCGATCATCATCCCTGGATAGTCATGGGCGGTGCATTCATCGTAGTGGAAGGATTCGACGGAGTAGGCAAGACTACTCTTACGCGGCGTCTTGCGGAGCGCCTGCGGGCTGAGGGGCTCGATGTGCTCGAGGTACGGGAGCCGGGGGGAACGCCACTGGCGGAGGCTGCTAGGGCTGCGGTGCTCGATCCTTCGCTGGACGCAACCGCCGAGGCTGAGTTGTTCCTCATGTTAGCTGCACGGGCCGACTTGGTGAGGCGTGTGATCCAGCCGGCTCTCGATCGTGGTACGGTGGTGCTCAGTGACCGCTACGATCTGTCCACGTTCGCGTATCAGGTGGAAGGTCGGAAGCTTCCCCATGATCCGGTTGTGGCCGCAAATCAGATTGCCACCGGAGGGCTTACGCCGGATATCACCCTGGTGCTCGATGCCCCGACCGAAGTGGCCATGCAGCGAAGTGCTGCCAAGGGAACGGAGCCAGATCGGATCGAGAGTATCGTCAACGAGGTTCGGAGCCGGATCGCTGGGGCGTTCAGTAACGCTCAGGGCCCCGGGGTGGTGCACGTCGACGCAACGGGATCGCCCGAAGCGGTCGAGGCGGTTGCGTGGGAAGCAGTACGGGACCACCTGGACGGAACCGGAAGCACCAAGGCGGGTTGAACGTGAATACGACTGGTTTTTTGCGAGCAGTGGAGGTAAACGATGAAAGGGTCGCGTCTTCTCGTGTTGGCTCTCGTAGGGTTCATCTCATTCCTGTCCGGTGGCTGGCTATTGCAGCGTGGCACGGAGAGATCGGGCAACGTGTACGAAAGTGCGCGCTTGTTCGAAGACGTGCTGGCCCACATCGCCGAGTACGGAGTAGACACCGTCGACGAACGGCAGCTCTACGACATGGCGATAGACGGCCTACTGGAGCAGCTCGAAGATCCATATGCCAGCTTTCTGCGCCCCAATGACGTCGCTCAACTGAGGGAGCGCACGTCCGGTACTTACGGTGGCTTGGGGATGCAGATCGACGTGCGGGACGGTTGGATAACCGTTATTGCTCCGATGGCGGATACCCCTGCGGAAGAGGCAGGAATCGAGTCCGGCGATCGCATAGTCGAAGTCGAGGGCGAGTCGACGTTTGGGTGGAAGAACGAGAAGGCCGTGATCGAGCTACGAGGTGAGCCGGGTACCGAGATCCGCATCTCCATCGCCCGGCCGGGCGTACCGGAGCCGTTTGAAGTCACGCTCACACGCGCCATAATCAACGTGAGGTCAGTGCAGGCTGCCATCATGCTGAGCAGTGACGTGGGGTACATGTCGCTCGCGTTTTCCACCATCGGCCAGACGACTGTGAGTGAAGTGAAACAGCAGCTTGTCGAGCTGCGCGAGAACGGTGCTCACTCGCTGATACTCGATTTGCGTGACACACCGGGCGGCATCCTCGATGAGGGCATCGCGCTGGCCGACCTGTTTCTCGACCGCGACATGGTGGTGGCGGATACGCGTGGTCGTACACCGCCGGCCACTGAGGTATACAATGCACGTCGGGATCAAGAATGGCCGGAAATGGCAGTCGTTGTACTGGTAAACGGTGGTACCGCCAGTGCGGCGGAGATCATTGCCGGAGCCCTCCAGGATCATGACCGGGCAGTGGTGTTAGGCACACCCACATTCGGCAAGGGGCTGGTGCAGACCGTCTACCCGTTTGGACCGGGCAACGCACTGCAAATAACCACTGGTCGCTGGTTCACGCCGAGTGGACGCACGATTCAGCGTCCCATTCGCCGCGTAGGAGAATCGCTGCGCATCGTTGGTGGATTTGAGGAAGAACTGCGGGATCGGTCAGGTGATTCCAGTGTGACCGAGGGAAGCGATGTGTTTTATACCGATTCGGGCCGTCCGGTGATCGGGGGAGGGGGTATCAGACCGGACATTTCGGTGCGACTCGACACTCTAGTCGATCGGGAGCAGGAGTTCTGGAGTGCGCTCGGCGCGCAGATCCCAGCCTATAGGGGAGCACTGACCACCTACGCGCTGGAGATCAAGGCAGCTGGAACCGTGAGCGATCCCGATTTCACCGTGACGCGCGAGATGTACGCCGAGTTCGAGCGCCGGTTACAGTCCGAGGTCGACCTGTCCCCTGAGGTGTTGGCTGGGGCCCGGAGTTTGATAGGGCGGCAGCTCGAATACGAGGTGACGCGCTACGTATTCGGAAGGGATGTGGAGACCGCGCGCCGCACCGCCAACGACAGGCAGGTGCAGGCGGCTCTGACACTGCTCGAAGGTTCGCCTTCGCCGGAGGAACTGCTGGCGCGGACAGGGAGGGAGCAGGAATCACGGGGCGAAGATCTGAATCAGTGACGGCTGTTGGGATCGTTGGACCGGGCCGTGCGGGAGCGGGGCTCGGATTGGCGTTGGCGCGCGCCGGCTACAATGTCAATATCCACGGCCGGCGGAGTCGAGTGCTACCTGCACCGCTCAACCTCACCGTTGGTGATGTTCCCCCTTGGTTAGACGCAGTTGAAGTGATCCTGTTGGCGGTCCCCGACGATGCCCTCGAGAAAGTCGCGAGCGAGCTGAGTGGTACCTGCCAGATCGACGACAAGCACACCGTGCTTCACCTGTCGGGGGTCTTGGATGCGACAGCTCTAGCCCCACTCGAACACTGCGGTTGCGCACGGGGATCGCTTCATCCGTTGCAGTCCCTGAGCGATCCGGAGTCGGCCCCCGACAGATTGGCCGGCGCTGTCGCCGCCGTCGAAGGAGATGACCGCGCGATGCGAGTAGCTCGACAGTTGGCTCGCGCGGTAGGACTAGAGCCGTTCGATGTTCCGGCGGAATCCAAGGCGTTGTACCATGCGGCGGCGGTGTTTGCATCGAACTACCTGGTAACACTGGCCACAACGGCCCACCGTCTGCTGCGCAAGGTGGGGCTGTCGGAGGAGCGGGCGAGTGAGGCTCTGGCGCCGATCATTCGTGGGACCGTCGAAAACATCGTGGAGTATGGTCCTGAACGGGCTCTCACGGGTCCCGTTGCTCGCGGTGACCGAACGACCATCGAACGGCATCTGGAGGCCCTCCCTGCCGAGCAGGAGGCTCTGTACAGAGCCCTGGCGCGCGCGACCCTCAACATGGCTCAACTACCGGAGGACGTCCGCAAAGCCGTAGAGAACGACCTCTCTCAGTCAAACACTGCTTGAACGCTCCCCTCGACATCGCAATGAACATATGGCCATCGCTTGGTGTTACAGTGATCGGACCAGGTTCGAGGAGCTGCATTGGACAAGAGCAAAGGTTGTACACCGCCACCCGGCCATCCGTGGCTCATGCTGGTGGCAGTGCTGATCTTCTTTGTTACGCCGGTGACTCTAGCCAGCGCCGTGTCGAGCCCACCGATCACGGGCTGGACTTTCTTGCCCGGGGCCATGCTGGGTGCCGTCTTGGTCGGAGCTTACTATCGCTGGTGGCGAGGTGAACGCAGGCACGATTGAGAGGTAAGCGATCACAGGTTTGACATGGTGCCTCAGTCTAGTGATGATACTCCCCTAACAGCTGTACCCGATTCTGACCCCCCGGACGAACAGAACGACAAATGAAACAGATCTTGCTGTTGGCTGTTACACTCTCACTGGTATCCGTCGTCGGCTGTGCGGCGGGCGAAGCGGATCCAGATACCGTTGCCCAGGTGCGTCTCGGCATTGGGCTGATCAACTCCGAGCTTCAGGAGGCATACCGGGCCGGTGACCCGGAGCGTGTGGCGACGCTGTTTGCAGAAGATGTGATCCTCATGCCCAACAAGGCGCCCAGCCTTCACGGATCTGATGCCGTACGAAGCCTTCTGACGAACTTCTTCGGGAACTCTACGGTAACTACCTACGATCTCACGACAGATGAACTCCATGTGTACGGTGAGACGGCGTACGAGTGGGGTACGTTCCAGTGGAGATCGGTGGTGAGCGAGCAGGACACGATAGTAGAGCAGGGTCGCTACAGCGCGGTCCGCAAAAAGAGCCCCGATGGTAGATGGCTGATTCACCGTTTGATCGAGAACACGATGCCCGCCGGGCATCCCGATACGAACTCTCCCGGAGGCTGATTCAGCCATGATCGATCTGGACGTTCGCATCGTACGGCTTGGACCGATGAGTGTAGCGAGTGTCCGGGCCGTCGGTGAAGCACCCGAGAGCGACGCCTGGGGGAAGCTTCGTACATGGGCCGAGCCTCGGGACCTGCTTGCCGATAACGATTCGCATCCGGTGTTCGGCTTCAACAATCCCAACCCATCTCGAGATCGTAAAGACTACGGTTACGAACTGTGGATCAAGGTCGAGCCGGACATCGCACCCTCCGCCGAAGTCCAGACCAAGGACTTCGCGGGTGGGCTATACGCAGTGACCGAGTGCAGGCTCCATGGTGATCCGAAGGGCAGCGTGCCTGAAGTTTGGAGAGCCCTGTGGGAGTGGACCAAGTCGAGTGAATACACCTGGCGGCAGGACACGCACGAGCTGGAAAGGGTGAGAAACCCGCGGGCTGGTGAAGAGGAGCTGGTGTTGGAGCTGTATCTACCGATACGGGAAGACGCCTGAGTCTACGTGTGGTCCTTAAGGGGTGACAATACGGACGCCTTCGGGCACCACGAAGCTCAACTCAGATTCGGGAATCGGTTGCCCAGTTACTAGGCTTTCGAACACGAGCGTGCGCTGTTGCCCCGAGCGCTCTCGAACCGCCAACCTGATGAGAAGGCCGGTCTCTCTAGATATGGCGATCTCAGCCATTCGAAACGGAAGATCCTCGTAGCGTGGGGCAAGTCTCACCACGTCCGCTACCTCTCCACTCAGAGTGTCCACTCCGACGTACGATGCGCGATAGTGCTCTAACGGCCGGTCGACGAACTGAGCCAACAGGTTGGGGCTCGCTGCCCCTTGGTTGGGTATCGGTTGTCTGATGACCTGATCCGGTACCGTGCTTGGCGTGAATGCCCATAACCATGTCCCATCCACCACGATTCGGTCGCCGACCGGGTTACTGAATCGCATTGCAAAACGACTCGGGGGCGCCAGAAACAGCATCCCACGCGTTTCCTCGGGCGCTCCCAACATCGGGTTCGAGATCGTTTGAGTGAACTGTGCTTGTAGTGTCTCTATCCTCTGATAGACATACTCGGCACGCATGAGCGCCGACATCGCATCCTGTGCTGACAGCGGCGACGTTATGAGCGCCACAAGTAGGATCCCGGAGGGTCTCATGCCCTCAACGAGGCGAGCGGTTTTGCTATCCGCCGGCCACTTGCCGCTGCAATTCCTCGAGCCTGGTTCATGAGCTCGGCGAACTGCTCGGGATAGAGGGTCTGCGCGCCGTCAGAGAGGGCCTTGTCGGGAGATGCATGTACCTCGACCATGATCCCGTGGGCACCAGCAGCCACAGCCGCACGTGCCATCGGGATCACTTTGTCGCGGCGTCCAGTTGCGTGGCTCGGGTCTGCGATTATCGGAAGGTGCGATAGCGATTGCACCACCGGGATTGCGGTCAGATCGAACACGTTGCGTGTACTGTTGTCGAAGCTGCGGATGCCGCGCTCGCACAGGATGACTTCGTGGTTGCCCTCTGCCAGAAGGTACTCTGCAGACAGGAGCAATTCGTTGATCGTCGCTGCGATTCCACGCTTGAGCAGGACCGGCTTGCCCACCTTGCCGGCGCGCTTGAGCAGCGAGAAGTTTTGCATGTTCCGCGCGCCGATCTGAATGATGTCCGCATATTTGGCGACCAGGTCGACCCCTTCCGGGTCTATGGCCTCAGTGACTACCAGAAGGCCTGTTTCCTCTCGCGCTTTGGCCAACAACTCCAGGCCCTGCTCGCCCAGTCCCTGGAAGGAATAAGGTGACGTGCGCGGCTTGAACGCACCTCCTCGGAGGACAGATGCGCCAGCCTCTCGAACCAGCCGGGCGGTCTCGATGATCTGAGTCTCCGACTCCACGGAACAAGGTCCGGCCATGACGACTACCTCGTCACCACCTATGGCCAGGCCTCCGGGCAATTCCACTATTGTGGGCTCTTGTTTCCACTCTCGCGAAACCTGCTTGTAGGGCTGCGTTACGTGGATGATTTCCTTGACACCAGGCAGAGTTGCTAAGAGAGAAGCGTCAACCCGACCGTCGTTGCCCACCAGGCCGACGGCTGTCCGCTGGGCGCCAGGCATAGGGCATGCCTGGTAACCCAATGTTTCTATGGTGTCGACAACGCGTTGCACCTGATCAGAATCGGCGCCGTGCTCCATTACAACTAGCATACGAGATTCCTAACCGTCATTACCGACTTGAAACCGGGCTCCGTCGAACGCGAGGTCAACCGGAGCACCGTAGGCTTGTGACGCGACAGCGGCGGGGTCGACATCGTCGAACAGCGGATAGAAGTGGGTCAACACCAGCTTCCGCGCCCGGGCAGCCTGTCCCAACTCACCAGCGAGTTTGGGCGTCAAATGTACGTCGATCGCTCGGTGATCGGGTAGCGAACACTCCGCCAACAAGAGGTCGCACCCTGAGGCCCAGGTTGCCAGTGCATCGCTGGGGCCCGTGTCGCCCGTGTACACCAAATGGCCCGTTCTATCCCGTACCGCGTAAGCCACGCTGTGTTCCGTATGGGGGGTGTCGAATGCTTCGAGCGTGAGGCCGTCGGCCAACACAATCGGCATCTGCGGCACAATCTCAGCCACCTCCAAGGGGTACCCGGGTTCGAGCACCCATTCACCCAGCGCTCCGGCCAGCATGACGAGCCGAGAACGGAAGCCAACGGGACCTATGAGTTGGAGTGGTGCCGAGCGCGCGGGCTCGATTCCCCATTTCAAGGCGAACAGCAGCGCCGGCAGTTCGCCCCAGTGGTCCACGTGGAAATGACTCAGCGCGACGTGAGTTACCTCGTTCCAGGGTATACCCAGCGAGGCGGCCCGGTGTAGGGTCCCGGCCCCGCAGTCCAGCAATAGCCGGGTCTGTCCGGCAGTTACCCAGTGTGCCGGGGCTGTGCGCTCGCTCGAGGGAGCTACAGTGCCACTTCCGATTACCACTAGTTGCATTAGAAATCCCGACCCATGAACACAATTCGCTTCAGGAATGTGCCGTCCGGTGTCTTGAGCCGAGCCAGGTATATTCCGCGCGTGACTGCCCTTCCTTGGGAGTCAGTCCCGCCCCATTGCAGACGGGAATCACAACTGTCCTGTTGACCCGAACTACCGCGGCCATATCGGCCGGCCTCCAGTATCGTGGGGAACTCGGTTCCCGGTACGAGATTACGTACCACGTGCCCGCGGACGTCGAGGATGTCTAGCTGAGCCTCACCGGCGTGCGCCAGGTCGAACCACAGGCAGGTCGATCTCACTCCGGTCGTGGTGTTGGGGAATGGATTGGGGAAGTTCTGAAACAGCAGTGTCTTAGTCGGAATCGACTCGTCCACGATCAAGAACGTGCTTTGGCTTTCCGTCACTGTACTGTCATCGCCCAACCACGATACCACCTGCCACTTGTAGGGTGTGTTGAGGTCCAAGTCTTGTGCTGTCGTATACTCGGTCTCCGGGTGGTCCGTAATGGTGAATGCCGGAAACTCATTGTCCACTCGGAATACGGTGACATCGTACGTGAAAGGTCCCGGTGGACTGATCACGTCGGGCGATTCCCAGACCAGCGTTGGCCTTCGTTCGCGGATAGTCGCACCCTGCGGCTCATTGAAGGTGAGTAGACTAGCCCAATCCGGCGCGACGTACTCGTCGGTCACCGGCAGAGTGAGCGTCAGCGAGTCGGCCGATGTTGCGGAGAGTTCCAGAGCGATTCGGTCACCCGGTCTCAACAGGGTGGACAGCTGCAGTTCAGTTTCGGTGAGTGTAGTGTCCACCAAGACCTCTGAGAACGTAGTGTCGGTAGCGACCCTGATTCCGTAAGTGACGGGTCGGGCGAACGAGGGGACGCCGGGAGCATCCCAAGTGATGAGTGGAGTCACGGAGGTCAAGACCGAGCCCGCCGGGCTCGTGACCAACACGCCCCGTGGGAAAGATGCGGCTACCGCCGAATTTGGCCGGCCCCATCCAGTCAAGGAATCGGGGTTGCTTCGGTTGGAGGCCGTTCGCTTCAGAGCCTCGAGTACCTCGGCGGGACTGAGAGTCGGATCCACTTGGCGCAGCAGGGCTGCCGTTCCCGCGATCAACGGAGTGCTGAACGACGTCCCATCTTTTCGTGCAAAACCGGATGGGGCCAGCGGGTCCACCGTGAATATTGCCCGGCCGGGCGCTACCAGGTCCGGCTTGATCCGCCCATCAGCGGTTGGCCCGCGCGAGCTGAAGGACTGTAGAACTCCCAAGGAGTCTTCCGCCCCCACTGCAATCACCGAGTCGCCGTCCGCTGGTGTCAGCAGCGAGCCAAATCCCTGTGTGCCGCTGTTACCGACGGCCGTGACGACGACGATGCCGCGTGCTGCAGCTTGATCTGCTGCGATGGTGGTGATGGCGACGTCGCCGTTCAAGTCCGCGAATGAGTAGCTAAACAGGTCGTCGAATCCGAGGTAGGTGAGGCTGGAACTGACTACGTCCGCCCCTAGTGAGTCTGCCCACTCCAGGGCTGCTACGTATGCGTCTTCCTCGGTCCTGAACTCACCTCGTATGTCCTCCGTCTTGGCCAATATGTACTCGGCGTCGGGTGCGATACCGATGATCTGGTTCGGCAAGTTTGCGGCTAGGAGGGACCATACGCTCGTGCCATGTTGTGATGCTCCGGCCGGATCGCCCGGCTCGTTGCGAACGATGGAGTCGCCGTCTACGAAATCTCGCTGCGCCACCACCCTCGCTCCAACGAACGCCGCGTGTTCCGTCTCGAACCCGGTATCCAAGATCGCTATGCGCACACCACTGCCCGTCAATCCGTGCTCCACCAACGGAAACACGTTGAGTCTGCGCAACGGCATGGCGGACGCACCAAAGAGTGTATCAACTCCCGCTGCGACTGCAGCAGGGGCGAGCGATCGGACAACGACGGTGGGAAGGCTTCGCTTGCCGCTGAAACGGGCTACCGGCTGTATGTGTTGCAGTCGGCTCGACCGTCGAGTTTGCTCGAGTTGAGTCGAGGTCAAATCGGCAGAGACTGCGTGAAGCCAACGGCTGCGGTGCCGGACACGGCCGCCGACTTGAGCTACGAGTTGCTCAATTTGGCTCAGGGAGAATGTGGGCCGAACCATCAACCAGACGGCCACCGTGTCCTGCCGTTGGAAGTTCGCCAGAGCGGGCGAAACGGTGGGTTGCTGTGCTTGTACCGCCGTCGCAACAATGATCAGGGCTCCGACGATGGCAGCCCTACGGATCAAGACGCCACCGCCTCCTGGCCCAAACGTACTCCGACGATGGTTGATACTCCGGGTTCCTGCATCGTCACTCCGTAGACGGAATCCGCAACCTGCATTGTGCGCGGATTGTGAGTGATCACGATGAACTGCGTATCCAGCTTGAATTCGTCCAGTAGACGCACAAATCGAGTCACATTCGCGTCGTCTAGTGGTGCATCCACCTCGTCCAGCAAGCAAAACGGTGCTGGCTTGGTCAGGTAGATGGAGAACAATAGTGACAGTGCCACGAGCGCCCGCTCACCCGAAGACAGCAAGTGGATGCGTTGCGTACGCTTGCCACGCGGTGCTGCGAAGATCTCGATCACACTTTCCAACGGGTCGCCCTCGTCCATCAGCCGTACGTCGCATTCACCGCCCTCGAACAGAGTCTGGAAGACGTTGCCGAAGTTCTCGCGGATCTGCTCGAAGGTCTCCACGAACATCTTGCGTGCGGTCTCGTCGATTTCTCGCAGTGCCTGTAGCAGGCCTTTCCGAGCTTCCACGAGATCGTCGCGCTGCTCTTGGAGGAACTGAAGGCGCTTGACCTCCTCGGCGTGCTCGTGAACCGCCAGCGGGTTCACCGGCCCGAGTGCCTCGAGGGCTCGGGCGAGTCGTTCCGCCTCTTCCTCCAGGATCGCGGTGTCGCCATCGATTTCACCGGCGCTCTCGAGTAACTCGCGCAGCGGTTTGTGCCACTCAACTTCAATCCGTTCCACCAAGGCCTGCCTGTGGCCGGCCGATTGGGTCAGTTCGAGTTCCGCTTGGTGGGCTTCTTCGTTCAACTGCTCCAGATTGTCACGGGCCCGATTAATAGACTCATCCGCAGCCGCGACCGCGGCATCGGAGGTGCGAACCGCCTGCTCCGCCTCAACCGCCGCAGTCTCCACTTGTTGGATCGTGACGCGACGTTCGGCTAGAGCATCGTCCCACTTTGCGCGGTTCTCAGTAGTCTCTCGAGTGTTTTCCTCGATCTCACCCATCTCTCGCTCGAGGGAAGCCATTTCTTCTCTGGCACTTGCCAGAGTCTTGCTTGCTCGAGACTCACTCTCTCGTGCCGACTGTTCCCGTGCCGATACCTGTGCTTCTTCTACCTGCCAGTGTACACGCCGTTCACGTGCCGCCTCTTGGGCCGACTCCAGGTCAGAGAGCGTCGTGCGATGACTTTCTAGATCGCGCCCCAGCCGTTCGCGTTCTTGCTCCGATGCGATGAGCTCCTGCTCGAGTTTCTTGAGACGTTCGGAACGTTCCTCGAGGCGCTGAGTCAACCGGCGAACCGATTGGTCGGCTTCGGATTTTTCCCGCTCAGCACGATGCTGATCTCGCACGGCATCGTCGCTGGCACCCTGCGCCTCGCGCAGTGATTGGCGGGCTCGGTCGGCCTGGGCATTGGCGCCTTCCAAGCTTCTTTCGGCCGACTGCTGTAGATCCGCAGCTCCCTTGGCCGCCGCGCTGAGTCTGTTCAGTTCGCCCTCGGCGTTCTTCAGTTGCTCAACCAGGGAATCCAGTTCGGCACGGCGCCTGATGGGACCGCTGGTATCAGCGCTGGGAAGGTAGATCGATCCATTGGAACGCCGGATCGCCTCGTTGCCTGGTCCGAGCGAACTGGATCCCGCCAACAGAGCGCGCACCCAGTCCTGAGCCGGTGGGTCGACCGTCAGCTCGAGCGGGCGCTCCGTCGTAATTGCGGTCGGACCGGGCGATACGGGCAGCAGCACCAGGGGGCCCGGTTGCGCCTCGCCATGCCACTCTCGTACCGATGCAACTGTCGCATGATCCAGCACCAGCACGGCGTGTAGCCAGTCGGCCAGCAGGTGCTCCATTCTGCGTGCGTCCGACTCGGAGGTGGACACGTAGTCGCTCAGCGGACCGAGAATCGCACCGTCACCAAACCGGTCCCGGTTGAGGAGCAACTCTCGAGCGGCCGGGGCGAGTCCCTCACGGGCTCTCTGAAGCTCTTCGAGCGCTCCCTTGCGGGCTCCCAGCTGAGCAATTGTCTCTTCGGCCGATCGCAGCTCGATCCGGAGTGCCGCATCGTGTTCACGAGCCGCTGCCAGGCTGTGTCGTGCTCGTTCTAATTCGCTGACCGCGGCGCGCTCCTGCCGCTGACGCCCGTCCAGCTCAGCTCGGGCCTGCTCCAACTGCTGGTGGGCAGCATCCAATGTCCGCGCCGCCACGTCCCGGCGGGCCTCCACCTCGCGCTTCTGCTCGCCCAGTTCTTCCAGCTCGTGCTCGATTGCAGTCCGCTCTCCTTGCAGAGCGCGGAGGATCTCTGCCTGGCGTTGGCTGGACGCTTCGGTCTCGCGGACGAGTTCCCGGTGCGAGGCGAGACGCTCGCGTACCTCTTCCTCGCCGGCGGATCTGAGGTCGAGTTCGGTCTGAACAGATTGGCGCGCCGATTCTGCTGCCTCACGCTCCGCAGCCGCGGCGTCGCGTTCCCGATCCGCCTGCTTCGCGTGCTCGGTTGCCTGCTGGTGCTCGACCAGTGCTCTTTCTTTCCGGCTGGTTGCGTTGGCCAACCGCTCGGAAGCGAGATTGAGATCTCCCTCGAGCCGCTCTACCTCGACACGAGTCTCACTCAACCTGCGCTCGAGCTCGGTGCGTCTGGCTTCGGCCGTTGCTCGGGCCTGCACCCGTTCATCCCGCTGTCGTTCCAGTTCGGAGAGGGACTCCCGTGCCTGAGGGATCCGAACCGCGAGATCGGTGCGCTTCGCTTTCAGGCCGGACTCCTCCTGATCCATCCGGACCAAAGCACGGCGGGTCAGGGTCATCACGATTCCGCAGCGCTCGGCAACGAACTTGTCGTAGCGCTCCGCCTTGCCCCGCTGACGGGCCAGAGAGCGTACCTGTGTTTGCACCTCGGATATGAGGTCGTCCAGCCTCTGCAGGTCCTCCGAGGTCCGCTCGAGCCTGCGTTCCGTGCTGATCTTGCGATCCCGGTACAGACCTATGCCTGCCGCCTCCTCGAACAGAGACCGCCTCTCGTCAGGTCGATCCGAGAGCAACCGGTCGATCATCTGAGCTTCGATGACTACTCCCACATCGCTACCGAGACCGGTACCGTGCAGCAGGTCCTGAACGTCTCTCAGCCGCACCGGGGAGCCGTTCACCAAGTAGTCGCTCTGACCGTTGCGTGACAGCCTACGGGTCACCACCACTTCGCCGTAGGCGACAGCCATGCTCTCGTCGCTGTTGTCGAGGTGGAGTGCTACCTCTGCGATATTGATGGGGCGTCGCTTGGCTGAACCTTGAAAGATCACTTCGTCCATCTTGGCGCCACGCAGGAGGCGCACGCGCTGCTCACCCAATACCCAGCGAACTGCGTCGGATATATTTGACTTGCCGCAACCGTTCGGGCCGACGATTGCCGTCACGCCGTCCTCGAATGGGAGCTGAATCGTATCTGCAAAGGACTTGAATCCCGACAGCTCGAGCCGGGTGAGTTTCATCGTCTCATTCCTGTAGTCACACCGATTGCTGTAAAAGGCATCCAGAAAATGTACGCGGGGAAAACCCGATCCCGAAGGCCCGGTTTACGGCAGTGGGAAATCGCTTCAGGGAACGGATACGTCGGTCTCTCGGGTGAAGATCCAGTATGCTCTACCCAGCCTCCGCCCGGCGGCTTCAGCTTCCTCACGGGTCGTGAATGGTCCCAACACGACTCGGTACAACAGCTCCTCTGTCGAGTCAGGCTGGAGCACACTTGCGTTCAGGCCAGCTCTGCTGAGCTCATCGGCAAAGGATTGTGCCCATGACGGGTTGCGCGAGCTGCTGACCTGAACGTACATCACCAAGCCCGTCTGTTCCTCACCCTGGGGGCTATCCGCCGCGAATTCCAGTGCGGGTCGTCGCGGATCCCATGCCGTCGTCAGCCATGGGTCACCTGGTGGCGCACCCACCTCTGCTACCGCGCTGAATTCACTGCCGTCTATCGCCACCACTCGACCTTGTTGCCTCACCAGAATGGTCCCATCCGGCGCGATAGCTGGTAGATCAGGTCCCCAAGACCCTTGGATCACGGCCACCACGTCGAAGCTCGCGAGGTCGACTATCCAGAACGTCTCGTTCTCCGACAGTGCCAGCATCACGCGGCCCATTGGGTCCATACGCAGGTCAACCACTCTTCCGTCCAACTGCACCTGTTGGTCTACTTCGGTCGCGAACCGCCCAAATGAAACCAGCAAGTCATCTCCCAACACGGTATAAATCCGGTGTGCCGAGGGAGAGATCTGCACCCGCCGGGGCCGCGGAGTCAGCGTTGTGAACCTGGTCCCGGCTGTGTCTGCAGGGTCGAACATGGCTATCCCGCTGTCTGTTGCCACAGCAACGAATCTGCCCCAACGGGAAACAGCCAGGTCGCCGTCCGGAATCGGCCGTCGTCCTGATGATTGGCCGTTGGCCAACCAGACTAGTTCCCGCCCCATGTCCGTCTGAACCAGCGCCAGGAGGCGGCCTCGGACGGCTCCCCAAATGGCCAGAGTGGAGTCGGCGAGCGTGTCGGGCCATGTGTTTGTGCGCCGGTGTTCCGCTTGCGCCACCGAACCGTCTGCCCGTACCAGATAGGTCGTGCCGGTAGGTCCCATGGCGGCGGCCACGACGTTGGAATCGAGTGTACGAGAGCGCCCTGTCACCAGGTCAAGCGCGATCAGATTGGCAGCCAATGTGTCTGAACGGCGTGTCAGCGCGTAAATGAGGTCGTCGTCACCTGAGAAACCCACTACTTGCTGGGTGGGCTGGCGTCCAATCTCGAATCTCCAAGACACCTCTTCCAGATCCGGCAGCCGGTACAGTCGCGCCACATTGGCCGCTGCGGGGAAGCGGAACGCTACCGAGGCTCCTGTCCCCATCGTAGGCGGTGCCTCAGCCAGCGCCGCCATCATGGGGTTGGAGGCTGGTTCGGAGCGGCAGCCGAGTACTACGGCCAAGGTGCCGACCAAAATGTAGCGAATAGTCACGGGCGGAAGATTAGGTACCCGTGCGTCGTTGAGCAAGGAGTTCTTCTCACGAGTCCGGGGACTCCGTCTAGAAGGTCGGTCCGAAACTCAGAATCCAGTAGAATCCTTGTACCTCTCGGGTCAGCGGTCGGGCGAAGTCTGCCCGGAGGATGAAGAGGCCGAACAAGTTGCTGCGGAGTGAGAAACCCCAGCTTGCCAGGGGCGCCCGATAGTTGCCCTTGTTGCGTTTCTGGACTTCGTTTCTCTTCCAGACGAGCTCGTTTCCTCGATTCCAAGCGATGCCCACGTCGAGGAATACTGCTGTCTCGATCGGTGGCATTGGGATAGGACCCGATCCGAGCCCCAGTATTCGGTAGAGCGGAATCCGCAACTCACCGCTCGCAACGGCAATGCGTGATCCGATGAGTTGGTCGAACGCCCCGCACTCCGTGACCGACTGTTGTCCGTCGGTCGAGCATTCGCCTCGCCTGTACGAGCCAGACGTGTAGCCCCGGAGGAGGTCCGTACGCCCCAGGAAGATCGGAAACTGGCCGCTGGATCCTCCGAACCGGCCGAAAAACAAGAGTCGGGAGGCGAAGCTGAACGGCCCGAACAACTGGTCGTATCTCCTGTAGTCAACCAGAACCTGGTGGAAATTCCAGTCTCCCATGGCGGGTGCGTATTCGAGTCTGCTGCGCCGGCCGATAAAGGGGCCAGTCCACAACGAGGCCGTGTTGTCGAAGACAAGTGCGATGGAAGGCTGCAAGTAATAGGCGTTCTCGATCGGTAGATCCCTTCTCTCGGCATCTATCACGATCCCGGTCCCGGGCTGTACAAATTGAACGAGATCTACCATGCTCCGAGAGGCGTTTACTCCACGGAGGGTGAATTCCAGTCGCTGAAACCGGTTGAACGGCCTGATCGTCTCGAGGAACGCTCGGCGCAGCACTAGCCGTTCGTAACGCGTCGCGTAGAACTCGCCGCCGCCGGGTGTGGTTCCAAAGAAGGTGCCGTTGTAGTAAAAGATGGGTTCCTGTGCCGCTCCGACTGCCCAGTTGATCCTATGCCCCAGGTTGGCGTACGTCGCGAGGAACTGTGCCTCATCGACACGCCCGTTGATCATGCCCGCCAGAAACAGCCGGCGATTCCCCAACATGTCAGAGAACGAAACGGCACTCCCGCCAAAGAAACCACCGCCGAAGGTGTCTCGCACGTATCCGATCGTGGGTTGGATCGCGTAATCGACCGACAGCTTGGGCGAGTATCCGCGGAAAGTGAAATCGGTAGAATCCGGTAGTGAGAGACTCGTGCTGTCGAGCAGACTCCTCACCGTCAGGAGCGGCGGGATCGCTGTTTTCTCCTCGTCTCCCGGTGCCAGGTCTGATCTCCTAAACCCGCTTTGAGTCCGGTACAGAGACCCCGGTTCAAAGACGCTGATGACCTTCTCTGGCTTCCGCTCGCTGCCCTCTGCCAAGGCGCTGGGCCCAGTGCTCGAGTGCAGCCGCAACAACGATACGAGATGCTCTCCGTCCAACGAGTCCGCGGAATTCGGCCCGTCACTGAGCGACGTAACGACTACCCGGCCGTCTTTATCTCCGTAAGGTCTACCCTTCAGAGATCGTGGGTCGTCGATTCCGTATACGTTGAACTCGTCTTTTTCATAGTACGTGAACACCAGGCGATCGGCCTTGGACGCCCACGAAATTGCTGGTGAGAGAGGTGTTATTCCCGCGGTTCCCGTTGCAACATCCGTCAGTTGATAGACCTTGCTTTCACGCAACTCGAATAGGAACACGTTGTAGGCACCGGTACGGTCGGAGATGAATGCGACCGACTGTCCGTCTGGTGCCCATTGGGGGTTTGTGTTTTGGCCACTCATTCCTGGGAGCACGTCGATCCTGCCTGAGGCCAAGTCGTAGGTGGCAAGGTTCAACGGACTCATCTTGAGTCCGGCCAGGTCTGTTTCGGGACCACGGTCAGTGGCGAAGCCCACCGTACGGCCGTCTGGGGACCAAACGGGGTGCAGATCCGCGAACTTGTCGTTGGTGAGCCTCCGAAGTTGCGTCCCGTCGGAATTCACCGTGAATAGGTCCGAGATCCCCCCGTCGTATCCGGTGAAGACGAGTTGGGTGCCGTCCGGGGACCAAGATGGAGTCGTCAATCCGTGCAGTGGGACCTCTATGCGATTCACGACCTTGTTGCGATTGACGTCGAATATCACGAGGTCGTCGCTGCCGCCACGCTTGGCCGCGAACGCCAGAAGACGCCCGTCGTATGACCACGAACCGGCTGAATTGAGAAAGCGTAGACTCTCGAACTGGCTGCTGAACGCGCTCTTCACCAAACGCCGCTCAACACGGCCCGTCTCAGCCTTGGCAAGGTAGAGGTCGATCCAGTACCAGTTCCCTTCGGAGAGATACGCAATGTACTCGCCGTCCGGTGAGATCGAGGGAGAGATATGCAGGGTGCCGGAGGATCGTTCTTTGGTGAGGATTGGGCGGGCGAAGCTCTCGGCTGACTGTTCGGAGGCCAGTTGCGCCCGGTACTCACTCTCGATGGCGGCATGCCATTGATCGGAGAACTCCTCGAACGTGACGCCTAGAACTCGCTGGAATGCCGGCGCCACACCTGATACCGACGCCGAGTGCAGTATCTGTGAGATAGACTCGTCTCCCCAACGCTCGCCCACATAAGACCACAGTGCGTGTCCGTACCGATATGGAGTAAACCTGGCGTCACTCGTGAGCTGTTCGATGGTGGGAAGCCGTCCTTGGAGCACGTCATCCCGTAACCACATCGCCGTTTGTGCATTCACCGGTCCGAGCGAGAGATACTCGGCGAGCCCTTCCATGAACCAAAGCGGTGGATTCACCGCGATCAGCCTCTGAAGGCCGGCTCCAACCGTTCCCGAGGCAAAGATGTCAAACTGAAACTGGTGGACTATCTCGTGCTGGAGAACGTGTTCGAACTCAGCGTAGGAACCGGTGAACGGAAGAAGAATCCGGTGTCGGTACGGTTCGGTTACTCCACCCGTACCCTCCCCGATGTTGGTGACGTTGTTCTGTTGGAACTCGCTGTGAGAAGCATACAGAATGATCGGTTGTCGCTGTCGGTATCTGTGGTTCAGGAGGCGGGACAGACGGGCATACGAGCGCTCGGCCATTCTGGCGCCATCGACGGCGGCCTGGCGCTCTCCCTCGTAGTAATAGACGTCGAAATGTTCGGTTTGAACGACCGAGAACTCGAGATGACGATGCTGGACCTTGTTCTGTCCGAAATACTGTGCGCGCACGGGTGGCCCGATCGCCACTACCGCTAGCCCGAGGACAATCGCGAGTCGGCGTAGTGCCGCTAGGCTAGGGAAGACCTCCGACAGCAGAGGGTGCATCCGACCAGAGCCGCTCCAGTTGGTAGAACTCTCGCAGCGTCGGATGGAAAATGTGGACGACGAAATCCACGTAATCCAGCAACGCCCAGCGTCCAGATCTGATGCCTTCGACGTGGTGCGTTCTCCGGCCCGCTTGCCTCATGGCCTCCTGAACGTGTTCGGCCAGTGCGCGGACATGCACGTCTGATGATCCCGACGCCACTATGAAGTAGTCGGTTGCGTCACTGAGCTTCCTGAGATCGAGGACAATGATGTCCTTGGCCTTGTGGTCGTCGAGTGCGCTGACTACCGCCTGTAGGTGCTGTGCGTTCTCAGCACCATCGTTCTCTGAATAGCCGGTCCGCGTGGAATTAGTTCCCGTGGGTTCTCGTCCTCAGTCTTCTACCTGATAGAATATACCCCACGCGCCAGGACCGACATGAACACCTATGGCCGCGGTTACCGGACTCACTATGCATGAGCGGGGGGAATAGCGAGTGACCAAGTCGGCCCTCAGCCGCTCCGCGATAGTCTCGGCACCTGCATGCGCGATCCCAAGTCGGAGTGATGACGGCCTGGGCGTCAGACGCTGGTCGAGGTGCCGGAGTACCCGGGGAATGAGGTGGTCACGCCCGCGTACCCGGTCGAGTGGTACCACCCTTCCTTCCCGGTTCACCTCCAAGATTGGTTTTATGTCCAGCAACCCGCCCAACCAAGCTCGGCCGCGGCTCACGCGTCCTGACCGCAGCAGGTTGTCGAATACGTCAACGGTGAAGAACCCACCGGATTGGTCGCGTATTCGCACCAATTCCTGGTGGATCTCTCCTATGGACCGTCCTTCTTCGATCAGTTCGGCAGCTCGCAACGCCATCAATCCTAGCCCAACCGACGCTGAGCGTGAGTCTGTGATCGTGATGCCGTCAAGCTTGCTGGCCTGGGCTGCTACCTGTGCTGAGGCAAGCGTCCCTGACAGGGCGCTTGCAAGGAACAGTCCAAGCACTTCTTCCGCGTCGGACCTGGCGTCTTCGAATCCGCGAGCGAGGGCCGCCGGAGTTGGTTGCGAAGTGGTGAATATCGTGCCGCTTTCTCTCATTCGGGTGTACAGCTCGTCCCCGCCGATGTCCACGCGATCCAAATACGTTTTGCTGCCATCCATGACCTGAAGTGGGACAACTATCATGGCGTGCTTGTCGATGATGTCGTCTGGCAGGTCACAGGAAGAGTCCATCACAATGGCGATGCGGCGTCTCGTCTCGTGCAGCTCGCGGTGCTGCTCTCGCATGTCGTCGGCTTTGGTCAGTTCGATGTCGCCCCACTTTCCGACCAACTCAAAGACCTTGTCCGGCGTGTTCGTGTGGATGTGAATCTTGAGCAGGTCATCGGTAGACAGCACGACGATCGATCCTCCGAACTGTCTTAGCTGGGAGCGAATCTCTATTGCGGGAGGGAAATGTTCGCTCCTGGCGAGTACCTCGGTGCAGAACTGGAAGTCTCTATCGGCCGCCACATCTGCCAATGCCGCCGCGTCGGGAACGTCGTAGTCAACGGGTCCCTCGGCTGCGAGAATCGGGTCACCCTGAATCAACCGCACGATGCCCTCGAGCATGCGTACGAAAGCCTTGGCTCCCGCATCGACCACGCCAGCTTCCTTGAGGACGCTCAGGAGTTCCGGCGTCTTTTGTAGCGTGTCCTCAGCATGGCTGAGGACACGGCCCATCACTTCTTCGAAATTCGTGGTCTCGAGGACGGCTCGTTCAGCCTCTGCCGCCGCCTCGCGGGCAACCGTGAGGATCGTTCCCTCGACCGGTTCGTCAAGCGACTGATGGAGACGATCCGCTCCCGAACGTATTGCTCGAGCCACGTCACCTGCTGTGGCAACGTCCTTCTTTTCGAGCGTTTCTTTGAAACCAAGGAGGAACTGGGAAAGCAGCATCCCGGAGTTGCCCCGGGCGGAGAAGATGCTTGCCTCGGCCATGCTTCGGGCTATTGCTGGGAGCGGCGCTGGGCCCAATCGCCGGACTGCTTCTGCTACTGCTCGTAGCGTTGACGCGAAGTTGGTGCCGGTATCGCCGTCCGGCACCGGGAACACGTTGATTCGATTCAGTTCTTCGCGACCGGCATCGAGCCAGTCGGCCGCGGCGAGCAGCGAGAGCCTCAACCGGGGACCGTCGAGGTAGGCGATCCCGACGGGTACGGTGGTCACTACTCTTCCTTCACCACCCACACTCTCAGTTCGGCTTTTACCTCAGGGTGTAGGCGAACGGGCACTTTGTAGATACCGATCATCTTGATCGGCTCCTCCAATTCGATGATCCGCTTGTCGATATCATAACCGAGCTCCGCGACCTTTGCGGCGATGTCGGCCGAAGTGATCGATCCGAAGAGCTTGTCACCCTCTCCGGCCTTCACGCTGAATTCCGCTGAGATTCCTGCCAGCCGTTCCGCCAACGCTTCGGCATCTCCACGCTCGGCTGCGCTGCGTTGGGCGCGCTCGACGGCCTCAGCCTCGACTCGGCGCCGGTTCGCAGCGGTGGCTGCGTATGCTAGCCCCTTCGGAAGGAGGAAATTCCGCGCGTAGCCGTTCTTGACTTTGACGATCTCGCCCGCATGTCCAACGTTGGCGATGGTTTCTCTGAGTATCACTTCCATATCAATTCAACTCGCTTGCGGCGATTTCCACCGCCGTCTGAGGTCCAGGCCCGAATCAACCACGCCCAATAGGATGGCACCGGCGACGGCGATGGGCAATATCAGGAATGCCGCCAAGATGACGAAGACGGCTATGAATGGGCTGCTCGCTCCGATCAACTGGAGACCGAAAGCAACTACCGCAGCTCCCCTGATCGCATACAGCGCACCCATGACGATCAAGAGGTTGGTGGCTCCGAGCTTGGCTGCCGACAAGAACGGGATCAACGTCACCAGCAGAGGCGGGATTACGACCCACCCTAACTGCTCGCTGAAACGAAAGCTGGTGAATCGCCCCAGTTTTGCCCCGTGTGGTGCGCTTGCCACACGGCGGTAAATAGCCGTCGCCAGAGCCAAGCCCGCAATGAGTTGCAGTGCCACAGCCGCAGGGAAATAATTTGCCGTGTAGCGAACCGTATCGCCCAACAGCGCAGCCAAATTGCCGCTGCCCGATGCGCCGCCTTGCTCTGCCATCCACAATAGCTGGGAGATCTCCCGGAGCACACGACCCGTTTCATGAGCCACCCACCAGCGTAGCTCACCCCATGAAGAGCCAAGAGCCAGGAGCAGCCCACCCGTGGCCAAAGCCGCGAGCCCAACGGAAACCAGCGCACTATTCGTGAAAGTCGCGGCCGAGTATCGTGTGGTCAGAACAAACCCAGCCGTTGCCAGTACTATCCCAGCCCGCATCACCTGATCCGGAAGCTCGCCCGCCTCAATGAGCCAGGCCAGGCTCATGCCACCTGCAACTGCCGCGACGAGTGTCTCCTTGGCCGTTCGTAGCGGAGACGTCGCTAGCAGCACTGCAAGGGGAAGGGCAAATAGAGCTGCTAGGTCGAACGCTATGAACCCCACGATCGCCAACAGCACCAGGCCATGCCGAGCCAGCCAGCGTCCTATACTCATGGAATTACCGTCCCGTGGCTCTCGCCCGGACGGCTGAGACACGCTACCGGCTGTGACCTTTGATGAAAGGAACCAGTGCCAAGTGCCTGGCTCGCTTTATTGCGCGCGAGAGCTGTCGCTGGTGTCGGGCGCACATGCCTGACAGACGGCTCGGCAATATTTTGCCTCGCTCGGTGGTGAAGCGGGACAGCATTCGCTCGTCCTTGTAGTCCACGACCCTTATTCCCGACTCGCATACGGGGCATGTCTTGCTGGGCCTCATAGTACCTCCTCCAATTCCTCATCGTCCAAGGCTTTGGGGGGTCCATCGTCCGGGTCCCGCACAACCTCCGGAACTGCAACCGGGGCAGTTGCCAGACCCTCGTTGATGACTATGAGGTGGCGCAAGACACCATCGTCTAGCTTGATGGCCCGCTCGAATTCCGCCAGCGTATCCTGTTCCGTCTCGAACTGGGCGACCACGTAGTAACCCTGTTCCTTCTTCTTGATGGGATACGCCAGGGAACGCTTGCCCCAGTGGTTGGTATCGGTGATTGGTGTCGGGATTTCTCCCGTCTTGAGGAAGTCGTGGAACCGATCGAGCCTCTCGTTGATCTCAGGTTCCTCGAGTGCGCTGTCGAAGATATAGACGATCTCGTACTTCCTACTCATGGCACCTCCTTTGGCCTAAACGACCCCACCCGTGCCGGGGGTGGAGTAGGTGATTGTAGAGCGAAGGAATGTACCCAGCCGCAAGCGCCGGTGGTAGTGGTCTTCGGTCACACATTGAACCTGAACAACAACAAGTCGCCGTCTTGCACTACGTAGTCGCGCCCTTCGCTGCGGAGCAGTCCCTGCTCCCTCGCGACTTTGTACGATCCGGCAGCCACAAAGTCATCCACGTTTATCGTCTCGGCCCGGATGAAGCCGCGCTGGAAATCCGTGTGGATTTTCCCGGCTGCATCAAAAGCAGTTGTGCTGATTGGAACGGTCCACGCACGGGCCTCCTTCTCACCGACTGTGAAGAACGTCTCCAGCTTCAACAGCCGGTAGCAGGCATGAATGAGTCGTTCCAGGCCGGGCTCCTCGATTCCAGATGCCGCCAGGAACTCAGCCCTCTCCGGTCCCTCCAATTCCGCCAGCTCGGCCTCGAATTTGGCAGAAACGGTGATGACCTCGGCCTCCTCATGGTGGAGCCGGATGGCCTCTCGCAGGGCCTGTACGGCCTGAGGATCTCCCCGGCCCAGGTCGTTCTCAGCGAGATTCGCTGCGTAGATCACTGGCCGTACAGTCAGGAAACCCAAGCTACGGCACGTGTTCAACTCGTCCTTCGAACGAACGGCTTCTCTTACGCCGCGTCCCCCCAGCAACTCCTCGATGACTCGTTCCAGGAACTCGTCTTCGACCTGCGCGTCCTTGTCTCCCGATTTTGCAGCCTTGCGGGCGCGCTCTTGCCGGCGTTGTGCTACAGCTAGGTCGGCGAGGGCGAGTTCTCCTGTTATTACGTCGTGGTCTCTCACGGGGTCTAACGCACCCATCACGTGTGTCACGTCCGGGTCTTCGAAGCAACGCACTACATGCACGATCGCCTCGACGTCTCTAATGTGGCTCAGAAACTGGTTCCCCAGTCCTTCTCCCTTGCTTGCGCCCTCCACCAGGCCGGCTATATCGACGAACTCGACGATCGTTGGCACCACGCGGGGCGGCTTCGCGGCAGCAGCCAAGCGATCCAGTCTGTCGTCGGGTACCGTAACCACGCCGACGTTCGGCTCCACAGTACAGAAGGGGTAGTTCTCGGCGGGAGCCCCCGCCGCAGTGAGGGCGTTGAAGAGAGTGGATTTGCCTACGTTGGGCAGGCCTATGATGCCGATACGCATTGTACCCGTTCGCCGAGTCCGCTGAGCTGCATTCCCTCAGCGGACTCGGCATTGACTCGCCTACGCGTCTACGTGTCTACGTGTCTACGTGCCTACACAATTGCTAGACCGTCGCGCCTCAACTGACGAACCACGGCGCTAGGACCAGGCTCACCACCGCCATCAGCTTGATCAGGATGTTGAGCGACGGACCGCTGGTGTCTTTGAACGGGTCGCCCACGGTGTCACCCACAACCGCTGCCTTGTGCGGATCCGAGCCCTTGCCTCCATGTGCACCGCTTTCAATGTGCTTCTTTGCGTTATCCCATGCTCCGCCTGCGTTGGCCATGAACAGTGCCAACATGACTCCGACCAGTGTCGCTCCCGCTAGCATCCCGCCGAGCGTCTCGATGCCGAGGAACTTGCCCACCAGTATCGGAGCGACAATCGCGGTTAGTCCGGGAGCGATCATCTCGCGCAGGGCCGCTCGAGTGGAGATGTCGACACAACGGGCACTGTCGGGCTTAGCCTTGCCTTCCATCAGTCCGGTGATCTCCCGGAACTGGCGGCGCACTTCCTGAACCATGCCCTCGGCTGCTCTGCCGACCGCCGTCATTGTGGCAGACGCGATCAAGAATGGGAGTATGCCGCCAAGGAAGAGCCCGATGACCACCGCTGGATTCACGATGTCCAGTACCAGTGGCTCGGCTCCCGGCGGTGTCACGGCGTTGGAGTAGGCGCTGAACAAGGCCAGGGCAGTGAGAGCCGCAGAGCCAATCGCGAAGCCCTTGCCCATCGCCGCGGTCGTGTTGCCTAGCGCGTCGAGTCCGTCGGTGATCTTGCGGACCTCCGGGCCGAGGCCTGCCATCTCCGTTATCCCGCCTGCGTTGTCGGCAATCGGTCCGTATGCGTCAACCGACATCGTCACACCAACTGTTGCCAGCATGCCGACGGCGGCCATCCCGATGCCGTACAGCCCGGCATTGGCGTAGGCCACGTAGATCGCACCACTGAGTACCAGCAGCGGTGCCACCGTCGAGCGCATACCTACCGCGAGACCGGCGATGATGTTGGTGGCCGGCCCAGTCAGGCTCGCCTCGGCGATCGTCCGGATCGGTTTGGCCGCCGTGTAGTACTCGGTGATCAGGCCGATCATGATACCCGCTACCGTACCCACGACCACAGCCCAGAACGGTCCCATGGGGTTACCGGCGCCCGTCGCGGTCATCAACCCGACATCGATCCGTCCATTGAGGAAATACGCCGCCACGAGAAATATCCCGGCGGCGATGAACGTGGACCAACGTAATGCGGCAGCCGGACTCGATCGCTCGAGCACCCTGAAGATCGCGATCGCCAACAGGCTCGCGATGAGGCCCGCAAGAATGAACAGCACGGGGAGTACAATGCCTTCCATCCGGTTCTGGACCAGCGGGCTGGTCGCCGCGATCGCCACGGTAGCGATCACGGCACCAACGTAGCTCTCGAAGATGTCGGCACCCATGCCAGCTACGTCGCCCACGTTGTCCCCAACATTGTCGGCGATCGTTGCCGGGTTGCGCGGATCGTCTTCCGGGATGCCGGCTTCCACCTTGCCCACCAGGTCGGCTCCGACGTCAGCCGCTTTGGTGTAAATGCCTCCACCAACGCGAGCGAACAGCGCGATCGACGATGCGCCCATTGCGAAACCGGTGATGATCTCGGAGAAAGAGCGCCAGGCTTCGGCAGTGTCCGGGCTTCCCAGGAATGCTCTCATCACGATGCCGATTCCCAACAGCCCGAGGCTCGCAACGGACAGTCCCATCACCGCACCACCGTTGAATGCCACGCGCAAAGCCATGGCCTGTCCCTTGGCTCTGGCAGCCTCACTCGTTCTTGCATTGGCCAGAGTCGCCGCCCTCATACCTAGGAAACCAGCCAGAACGGAACAGATGCCGCCAGCGAGATACGCCACTGATGTGCGCCAGCCGATCAACACTCCCAGGAGAGCTGCAATGACGATCAGGAAGGGTATGAGGATGCTGTACTCTCGGCGCAGAAACGCCATTGCCCCCGCCTGGATGGCCTCCATGAGTTCACGCATCAATTCGCTGCCGGGAGACTGTCGGCGCACGTACATGAACGTGAGCCAGGCGATGAATAATCCTGCCGCTCCCACAGCGATAGCCCACAACGATAGGTACTCGTAACTAAACACTCTATTGTCCTTTTCGGTTGAACTGGTTCATGGCGGTCTCGATTCCCTCTCCGATCCAGCACTCGACAGCTTCTGTGAGGGTGGGAAGCACTGCCGCCAGCGTCTCTACTTCATCCTGCTCGAATGGTGACAGCACGAAATCTGCCGGATCAACGGAGTCGTCCGGCACAGGTCCGATCCCAATTCGCAGCCGGGAGTATTCTTGCGATCCCAAGGCATCTTCGATGCTCAACAGCCCGTTGTGGCCCCCGGCCGAGCCCCGTGAACGTAGACGAAACGTCCCGATCTCGAGTGCGTAGTCGTCCACGAGCACCAACATATCGGTGGAGACCTCGAACCCGGGCTCGTTGAACAGGGGACCCAGAGCCGTGCCACTGCGGTTCATGTAGGTCTGCGGCTGCACGATCGCGACGTTCTCGTCGCAGACTCTCCCGTTTGTGACCCGCGCCCGTCCGACCCGTTTGAAACGGGGTGCCCCCCACTCCTTGGCCAGGAATTCACTGAGAATGAATCCGGCGTTGTGTCGGGTGACCGCGTACTCCGACCCGGGATTGCCCAGCGCAACGACGGCGCGCAGTGGCTAGCCCTCTGCTTCTGAGCTCTCGCCCTTGGTCTCGTCCCCCTCCTCGCCCTCGGCCCTCGGCTTCCGGATGAGTTCCGGTTCCAGAGCCTCTTCCTCTTCCTCTTCGGCCACCACGACCGGCTCAGCCTCGACACGCGGCGGTACGACCGTGCAGATGGTTTTGTCCGGGTCGTCGAGAATCTCGGCGTTCGCTACCTCTATGTCGCGCACATGGAGGGAATGCCCGACTGAGAGTTCGTTGACGTCGACTTCGACCGACTCCGGCATGTTTCGTGGCAGAACCCTGATCTCAATTTCACGGAGAATCTGGTCCAGCACGCCACCTTGGTTGCGCACGCCTTCCGGCGAGCCAACGAGGTGGATAGGAGCGCGCACGGTCAGTTTTTCGCCTGCGTGCACTTCGAGAAAGTCGATGTGTAGAACTTGTGACCGGGTCGGGTGCCGTTGCACCTCGCGGATCAAGGTTCTCACTGTCCTCTCACCTAGCTTCAATTCGACCATCGTCGAAGTCCCTGCGGTGGCTAGAATCTTGTCGAGTTCCGCCTCATGGACTGTGAGAGCCTGAGCGTCCCGTCCATGCCCGTATATCACCGCCGGCACCTTCCCGGCACGCCGCAGCTGGCGGGCCATGCCCTTCCCGGTGCCGCTCCGTGTTTCTGCTTCCAATATCATTGTCTCGGCCATCGTTCTTCTTCCTACAGTTTCTCGTTTCGCGTCGGTGTCAATCGAACAGCGAGCTTACCGACTGTGCGCTATGGGTGAAATGGATGGCCTTCGCCAACAGTTCCGCTACCGACAAGATCTTTAGGTTGTCGAACCGTCTGGCTTCGGGAAGGCACATCGTATTGGTAACCGCTATCTCTTCCATGGGACTGGCGCTGAGCCGATCCACCGCCGGTCCCGACAGAAGCGCGTGCGTCGCGCATGCGTAGACTCTCCGGGCTCCCAGGCGATTGAGTGCATGAGCGGCCTCAGACATGGTTCCTGCCGTATCGATGAGGTCATCGACGAGCAGGCAATCTTTGTCAGTTACGTCGCCCACCACGTTTACCACTTCGGCGATGTTGGCAGACGGTCGCCGCTTGTCGATAATCGCCAGCGACGCATCGAGGCGCTTGGCGAATCCACGGGCCATCTTTGCTCCCCCAACGTCGGGGGCGACAACCACCGGCTTGTGCAGCCGTTTCTGCCGGTAGTGCTGCACGAAAACCGGGGCGGCATACAGGTGGTCGGTCGGGATGTCGAAAAACCCCTGCAGCTGATGCTGGTGAAAATCGATCGCCAATACCCGGTCCGTTCCGGCAGTCGCGATCACATTGGCCATCAACTTGGCGCTGATCGCAACGCGGGGCTGGTCCTTCCTGTCCTGCCGTCCGTAACCGTAGTAGGGTATGACCGCCGACACCCGTGCCGCACTCGCCCTGCATGCGGCGTCTATCAGTATCAACAGCTCGATGATGTTCTCAGCCGGAGGACAGGTCGGTTGAATGATGAACACGTCCTGCCCTCTGACATTCTCGTCGATCTTGACAAAGATCTCGCCATCCGCGAACCGTCTGATCGTTACCTCACACAACGGTTGTCCGAGATGGTCGGCGATTTCCTGGGCAAGCGGCAGGTTTGCTGTGCCCGACATCAGGAGCATCTTGCTCGACGCGGCTGCGAATTCACCAGTATCAGACATGAGAGCCACCAAACTTACTTATGGTCGGGGATATCGAGAAGGGCCATCGCACTCCTGCGTCCTCATCTTCCCTGTGCCGACCGGAATTGGCCCCGGTGGATTCGAACCACCATCGCCGGATCCAAAGACCGGTGTCCTGCCATTGGACGAGGGGCCACCAAATTCTTACGAGCTAACGTTTTACGAACCCAAGCTGAGGGCACAAAAGCTAACCAGGAAGGAGCGAAATGTCACTTTACTCAGTCACCTCAATTGGCACGTGAGCGGCTTGGGCGCGGGTCATCGTTTTGATCAGCCGGTACTCCCGCTCGCCGATTTCCGTCGCCGCATTGTCGAGTTCGAGATCGTTCTTGTACAAACCGAACACCGCCGATCCTGAGCCCGACACGCGCACCAATTGCGGCCCGGTTTGGGCGATTCGCTCGAATAGCTCCCGCAATCGCGGTTCCCGCCCGAACAGTACAGTCTCGAAATCGTTGCCGCCGAGCCGTCCCATCCCGCCCCAGTTAGTGAGGGCATCCGAATCGAGCACCATGGCGCCGCGACGGCTCCCGGAGCCTCGCCCGGCCGACAGCAGCTCGTAAGCCTCCTTGGTGCTGACTCCGAAGTCGGGAACCGCGACAAGCACAGGAGTGGGAGCGGGTGCTCGGAGGCGAAACAGACGCTCACCCCGGCTCCAGCCGAGCGCCAACGGTGCCCCCGAAGATAGAAACGGCACGTCACTCCCGAGTTTGGCTGCAAACTGCAGGATCTCGTGACGCGGGACAGCATCACCGGCGAGTCGATTGACTGCGTGCAACGCAGCCGCGCCATCGCTCGATCCTCCACCCAGTCCTGCCCGTACCGGAATCTCCTTGTTCAGGTGTATGTGGACTCCGAACTTGCGACCCGTTGCCTCGAGCACCATGGCCGCTGCCCTATACGCCAAGTTTTGTTCGGCAGGACCTGTTTGAGCTCCTTCAACCGATAGCTCGATACCGTTATCGATGCGCTCGATGGTCAGGCTGTCGCACAACTCGAGTAGGGTAAACAGTGTCTCGATGGAGTGATATCCCGAATCTTCACGAGCCAGCACGCGCAGGAACAAGTTTGCCTTGGCATGAGCCTGGATCTGAACCGCACGGAGCTCAACGGTGGCCCCGCTTGCTGGGGGGTTGTTGGGTTGGCTCATTGGAAACCCTGCGGGGAGTCACCGGAAGTGCTCGGATCCTCAATCGTTGCCGATAGTGCTTCGTCGCGGACCTCGGTTGTGGTGTCCTTAAGATCCGTCAGATGTAGATGTGCTCGGGAGAGTGACCACATGCCGAGCAACGTTATCGGGATGAACCCACCGAGGTGGAAGCCAAATGCGTAGGAAACGGCTGGCCCGGCCGGAACTCCATAGAGGGCCAGCGCATACCGGCAAACGACTTCCCACTGACCGAAGAAACCTGGACTGAACTGGACGGCCACACCGAAGGCCAGCAGAGACTGCAGCATGATCGCCGCAGACCAAGGGACGTCGATGGAGAACGCGAGGAATGCGATCCAAAGCGATGCCGCAGCGGTCAGCCATACCACGAGAGACCAGAAGAGGACGGCCAGTAACCGCTTGGGGCTGCGGAGCGCCTCCAGTCCCGACAGCAGTCCTTGCACAAAGTGGATCGTGCGGTCCCCCCACCGATGCGGAAGCAACGCTTGTGCAACTGTGCGTGTCATCGCCAAGGCTCTTTCAGGTCGCTGAACGACAACGATGGCGATCACCAGTATGCCGAAGAACGTAACGGACGCTGTTCGGGCGATCTGGCCCAACGTTACAGCTCCGATGGTTGTGTCGACTCCGAAACCGCCGGCCCAAGTCCCGACGACGAGCAGGATGACCAATGTGATCCCGTCGACCATTCGCTCCACAGCTATCGACGCGAACGCCGTGCTGAACGGCGCCCCGGTCAGTCGGCGCGCAGCGTAGGCTCGGGCAAACTCACCGGCTCGGGCTGGTAGCAGATTTGTGGCCATGAAGCCGATGGCCGTGGCATGCCAGAGCGGAACGAAGGGAAGTGTTTCCCCCTCGAGTCGCAGCAGGTATTGCCAGCGAACGGTCCTGAGCGGGAAGGTGAGAGTTGCGACTCCGACGGCCAACAAGAACAGCACGATTCGCACGCCACTGATGTGTTCCCATAGTTCCGACAGACTGACGTCGTGCAGGGTCCACCAGACAAGGAGGACGGAGATCGCAAGCCCGGCTGCTCCGGTCCAACCGAAGCGTGTGGGCTTACTCTTGCTGTCCGGCTGAGAGATCGACGAGGTCGAGGAGTTCGTCAACGAGATCTTCGAGGCGCGGCCCGTGCATTTCCGGTCTGGCCAGGGCTTCCCGAATCTGCTTGCGGATTGCCCGAGCGCGCATGCGAGCGGTTGCTCCGCCGTAGCACAATTCCGCGATGGGTACTACATCCTCGTGCACGGGCTCTTCAGCGGCACGGGGCTCCGAAGACGGAACCAAGGCCGGTTCCTGCTCCGCTGCCGTTCCGATCAACTCGTCGAGCGACGGTTCATCGGGAGAAAGACCCTCGACGAGACGCTCGTATTTGATCCAGCTCCCGACGAGATCGACGGTTTCTGCTTCAGGTTCCTTCTCCCTGGCCGCGGCAATCTCTTGCTCCGATTCTTCTACGACACTCAGGGGGACTTCCGCTGAGGGGGAGCGCGGGCGATTCAGTGCGCCGTCGGTTGGCACGGCCGGGGCCGGTTCGGGAGCTGCCGGAATCGCGCTGATCGCCGAACTCACACCCGACAGCAGATCCACCAGCCGATGCTCCTCGCCGCCTGCCGAGGTGCTCAGGACCGCGCCCGCTTCACGCAGGTATGCGGCGAACTCCTTCGTATGAACAAGGGGGGCACCCCTCGTCAGTGCAGCGCTAGCCTCGCGGGCGAATCTGGCGACCGCGTTCTCCAGCGGGCCCCCGCCGGCGATCATGAGGGATCGGAAAGTCGACGTCAGTGCGAGGGCTCTCATCTCGCGCTGAGTGTCCCACTGCGCGCGTTCCAGCTCGTCTGCAGCCTGTTTCAGATGCTCGCCGTGCGCAACCAACTCCAATCTGGCCAACCGGCCCGGGACGGCGACCTGGGTGCCTGCCGAAAGGATGTGGGGACCGATGTCGTCGTAATAGAGGTCTTGGATCGGAACTACCTCACCCGCGACGTCCAACATTGCTCCGAACCGGCGCGCGAACTCACGGGCTTCGGGGGAATCGGGACGGGCTGCACCTGAGGCTGTGATCTCCTGAGCCGCATTGGTGAGAGCCCTGGCCGCGACGTCGAACAGCTGTGCGAGGTCGCTGGGATCGTCCACCGCTTTCTTTGCGACTGCGATGGCTCGCTCGACCCCGTCGAGGACTTCCGGCACCGGTGAGAGGTCGGGCAATCCCGCGAGTCCACGCAACGGCTGCATCGTCTTCACGAGTTCTTCCAACTGCTCCGGATGCGGTGTTTCCCTGAGCAGCTGTTTTGAGGTCTGATCCAGCGTGCTGGCAACAGTTGCGCTTTCCCGAGCAATGAACGCACGCGTGCCTGAGTCGAGACCCTCCTTTTCTTCCTCCTTGCGTGCCGCTTCGGCAACTGCACTACCAGCCGCGCTGTTCAACTCGGTGGCTACTTCCCGGGCCTTGGTCTCCTCCTCGTCCGTCCACTCGCCCACGGCTCGAACCAGGATCTTGAGGTCATCCACTGCGCTGGTAGCGATCTGCTTGTTGCCCGCATCCCACGGCACACGCTCCTCACGAATTGCCCGTGCCAAGTTTTCCAACCCCGCCGCCACCTCGCCTATGTGCTGCTCGTTGGCCATCAAGGCCGACCCTCTCAGCGCTCGGGCAAGGCGTACGAACTCCTCCTTGTCCGGTTGGCCAGAGGCGGACACCACGGCATCGAGGCGCTCGAGATACTCGCTCGCCTCCATTGCGAAGAATTCCTTCAATCCCATTCGGGCGTTCATCGTCTTTGATCTCAGGTCCAAGCTAAGCTACGGTTGCTCTCCCACCCGGTCAACGAGCAGCATCCATGAGGGATCGCATTTCTCGGACCGCCTCCTCCATTCCGACCGTAATACTGCGGCTCACTATGCTATGCCCGATGTTCAACTCTTCGATTTCACGGATGGCCGCCACCGACTGGACATTGTCGTACGTGAGGCCGTGACCGGCGTGAACTGCCAGGCCTGCTGCCTTGGCGTGGTGAACCGCCGTGCGCAGCCGCTCGATCGGGTCGTCCGATGTCAGGTAGTGGTTGGCGTACTCACCAGTGTGCAGTTCGACTGCCGACGCATTCAGTTCAGCCGCGCGGTCGATCGTGGCCAGGTCCGGATCGATGAACAGGCTCACCGTGATTCCGGCCGTTCTCAGCTTGTCGATGGTGTCAATCAACCTTGGATCGGTTTGCCCTTCCGCCCCGAGGTCCAGACCTCCCTCCGTCGTGATCTCTTCGCGTTTTTCAGGGACCAAGGTGGCGTGATCTGGCTCCAACTCGAGGGCGAGCCCCAGGATGTCGGCTGCAGTAGCGAGTTCCAGGTTCAGGGCCGTGGTCACACTCTCCGCAATCATCCGCACATCGTTATCTTGAATGTGGCGCCGGTCCTCTCGGAGGTGTACGGTAATACCGTCGGCTCCCCCTCGTTCGCAGAGGCTAGCCGCTTCCTGAGGGGACGGCTCGGCCGCCCTTCTTGCCTGTCTGATCGTGGCCACGTGATCTACGTTTACGTAAAGGCGCATCGCCGCCTTGCCCCACTTTCGGGAACCGTATAGGATTCGAACCGAATGAACTTCACGACAATTAGAGGGATTACGCAAGCGTCGCGGCCAGTCGCCGCGGTAGCTGTTGCCGCAGCCACCCTGTCATGTGGCTCGCAGGGTGGATCGAGCGGCCCCGCACCAGTCAGTCCCGACGCTACTGTGGTTGCCTTTCTCAGTGCCGTCCGCTCCGGGGATCTGCAAGACATGTCCCAGCTATGGGGAAATGCCCGGGGACTGGCTGCAGATCAGATGGATTCGGAGACGCTGGAACAGCGGCTGACGATCACCAGGATCTACCTGGAACACCAGGCGTATGCGATCATTGAGCGGCCACCCGACGCGGTTGTCAGCGTTGCATCTGACGAGCAGGTGGTCTGGGTCCGGCTAACCCGTAGGGGATGTGCCCCCATTGTGCCGTTCACGCTCACGAGGTTCGGCGACCGGTGGCTGATCCGGAACGTCGATCTCGAAGCGGTGGGGAATCCCGAACGGCAGTGTTCCGCTCGGTAGTCGCCGAGTGGCCTACTCGGTGAGTTCCAACAAGATCCCACCGGCGGCTTTGGGGTGAACAAAAGCCACCCGCCGGCCTCCAGCGCCTGGTCTTGGGGTTTCGTCGACTAGCTGGAAGCCCAGTCTGCGACACTCGCTGAGCGTGTGGTCGAGATCGGAGACTCGGTAACAAATGTGATGAATGCCGGGGCCCCGTTTCTCGATGAACTTGGCGACGGGGCTGTCTGGAGCGGTCGGCTCCAACAGTTCGACCTCTACATCGCCGAACTGGATGGAAACAATTGTGGAGCCGTCCGCCGTTACAGGAGAGGACGGCTCGCACCTCAGGACGTCGCGGTAGATGGCCAAGGCTCCGCTGAGGTCGGAGACGGCCACCCCGATGTGGGCGATTCGAGCGTCAGGTTCGATCACGGGACCTCCGTGAATAAGCGTACAAGTGCTCTGACCCAAACGGGTCCTGTAGCGCGCAACATAACGTGGGGGAGTTTGTCATGGCAGGGACGGAATTGCTCTTGGAAGTAACCGACGACACGTTCGCACAGGAGGTCGAGCAGCACCAGGGGCTGACCCTGGTGGATTTTTGGGCTACCTGGTGCGGACCGTGTCACGTCATAGCCCCGGTTGTGGCGCAGCTCGCTGAGGAATACGAAGGCAGGTTGAAGGTAGCCAAGCTGAATGTGGACAACAGTCCGAAAACCCCAATGCAGTTCAACGTGAGGTCCATCCCGACGCTGTTGCTGTTCAAGGATGGGTCGCTCGCAGAGACAGTCGTGGGCGCTGTGCCCAAACAGTACCTCGTCGAACGGATCGAGCAGCACTTTTAGCGAGTAGTCATGGACGCTCGCCGTTCTTCGGCAGAGGAATGATTGCGGCGCGCGGCGAAACAGAGCCCGCGCCGCTCTTGCTGCCTGCCTGAAAGGAACCGTGCCTGGTACGCTGTACGTGGTCGCAACACCCCTGGGGAACCTGGGTGATCTTTCGGAGCGCGCCACTCAGGTGTTGCAGGCTGTTGCTCTGGTTGCCGCGGAAGACACTCGCCGGGCCCGCAAGCTACTCAATCACGTCGGTGCTCATCCGACGGTTGTGAGCTATCACGCGCACTCCAAGGAAAGCAGGACCGCGCAGTTGGAAGACGCACTGTCGAGCGATACCGACGTTGCCCTGCTGACCGATGCAGGGACCCCCGCGGTCAGTGATCCGGGCGGTGAACTGGTGGCACGCGCCAGGGCAGCCGGAGCCAACGTAGTGCCGATTCCCGGTCCATCCGCCGTGAGCACGGCACTCAGTGTGGCAGGACTCCCGGCCGACCGCTACACCTTTCTTGGTTTTCTCCCTCGCAAAGGGGCCGATCGTAAGAAGTTGCTGACGGAGATCGCGGCAAGTCGCTGGACCGTGGTAGTCTTCGAGGCGGCCAACCGTCTCGTACATTTGCTGGAGGGGTTGGCGGCCAACTGTGGTAACGATCGCGCCGCAGTTGTTGCTCGCGAACTGACGAAGATCCACGAAGAAATCAGGAGTGGAAACCTCGCCGATCTGGCGGTTTACTACCAGGAGAACCCACCCCGTGGTGAGGTAACGGTTCTAATCGGTGGCGGTGGCTCTTCGAGTCGGGAACCCGACGAAGATGGTGCGCGGGAGCTGGCGCGCAGATTGCTCGATGAAGGCATGACTCGGAGAGATGCTGCGATCCGAGTGGCAGAGGAAATGGCCATGCCCCGTAGGACGGCATACAAGCTGGTTACGGAACTATGAGTGATCTTGCATGCATCGTCATGTGCGTGGCTGCCCTTGGTGGTGCGGTGAAGAGCCAGGAGTCGCCTATCACGATAGGGCGCCTGCAGTACGATGGTGGCGGGGACTGGTACGCAAACCCGTCCAGTATCCCCAACCTGCTCGAGGCGATCCGTGAGCGTACGTCACTGCCGGTCACGAGCAGGGAACGGGTTGTTCGACTCACCAGCCCGGACCTCTGGGAAGTGCCCTACCTGCACATGACCGGACACGGGAACGTGCTGTTTTCCGAGGATGAAGTGGCGGCTTTGCGCCGCTATCTCGAGAACGGAGGGTTCCTTCATGCCGACGACAATTATGGCCTGGACGAGTCGTTCCGGCGTGAGATGGCCCGCATCTTTCCGGACCAGGAACTCGTGGAGATTCCTCTGGATCATGAGGTGTACCATGTGTTCTACGAGTTCCCTCAAGGGATTCCCAAGGTGCACGAGCATGACGGATTGCCGGCCCAGGCGTTCGGTCTTTTTCTCGGTGACCGCCTTGTGGTGTTCTACAGCTACCAGTCGGATCTTGGAGACGGGTGGGAAGATCCCGAAGTTCACGAAGACGCGGACAGCGTACGGGAATCAGCTCTTCAGATGGGGGTCAACCTCTTTGTGTATGCAGTGACGGCGAGCCGATGACACAGACGCAGTACTGGTTGGAGAAGAATGGTGCACCTTTCGCACGCAGGTTGGTGGCAGCTGGAGTTCTGCTGACAGGTGGACTCGTGCTGGCGGCGTTGTGCGTCGGTGTGGTTTTGGGACGAGCGGGAACTTACAGGATCTTGCCGCCCGTGGTCGTCTTTGGATGGGTGGGAGCGGCAGCAGTAGTGGTCTGGGGTGGTGTCTGGGTCAGACGCTTGCTAGCGGGAGTGAGACCGGTTGCGCTCGCCAGACAGGTGGAGCTGCGCCGTGGTCTGAGGCACGGCTCGATCGGAGGAATGGTCGAGTGGTCGGGAAAGGCTGGGAGCGCAGAACTGGCTCAACTGGCAGACCGGCGTGCAGTGGAGTGGTTGGGCGAGCACGGGCCAGCAGCTTTGGAAGGTACGACCAAGCATGCGAGGAAGGCGCTTCGAAACGGTGCAGCCGTCCTCCTTGCCGGAGTCGGTGCGTTCGTCGTCTCGGGTCCGAATACCGGCGGTGCCTCTCAATTCTGGAATCCGATCGCAACCTTGACGGGACCGCTGGGTGCAGTGGAACTGACGGTGGACAGATCGGTGGTTCAGCGCGGTGACAGCATACTGGTGACGGTCAACGCCCGAGGTCGTCGGAGTGCCCTTCTGTCCGTGCGCGCCCCAGGCGAACCGTGGGATTCGAGAGATTTGAATCTCGACTCGGCCGGAGCCGCGACTCTCATTCTGGGCCCGCTGGACAGTGACCGTTTTCTGACGGCTGTTAGTGGCAGGCGGCATACGGACACGTTGCACGTTCGCGTGCTGTTCCCGGCTTTCATTACCGACCTCGAAATGCTCGCGCGGTTCCCGGAACACGTTGGGCGTCCGGACGAACCGCTCGTGCCTGGACTAGACACGATAGCGCTTCCAGTGGGAACCCGTGTGCTCACGCGAGGGCGATTGACGCTTGCTCTCGATACGGTCGAATGGAGGTCGAGTGCGGTGGCGGTTCCCCTCGCCCGAGATGGAGAGGCTTTCTCAGGGGTCCTGGTGGTCACACGAACGCGACACTGGAGTCTCTACCTGAGGACCGTGCAGGGCGACTCTCTGGAGGAGGAACCGCCGGAGCTGAACATCCTCGCGGTGCGTGATGCTCCCCCCGAAATTGCGGTGCCCATCCCTGGCGCTGACACGGCCGCTCCCGTTTCGCTGCGGCAACTGTTGGTGATAGATGCCCGGGATGACTACGGGCTGACCGACACGGAACTCATTAGCTGGCGCGTGAGCCGGTTTGGCACGGCCAGCGAGCCCGTGGTGGAACAGGTACCCCTTCCGGGGCCGACCACGGATCGCGCCGTCCTCCAGTGGATGCTCGATCTGAACGGTCGAGGGTTTCTGCCGGGCGACACGGCCCATTTCAAGGTCAGAGTGCGTGACAATGCGCCGACATCGCAGTTGGGCGAGAGCAGGGAATACTCCCTTTGGCTTCCCTCTATGGCCGAGCTGCGTGACGACGTGAGCGCGCGATCGCAGTCAGTGCAAGAGCGAGCTGATTCACTGCTGGAAGCGCAAAGGGAGCTAGCCCAGGAGTTGGAAGACCTGGCAGCCGCGAGAGAACGAGGTGAGTCGGACGTGTCGGGGAACACCGACGAGCTGCCCTTCAACTCAGTCGAGCAGGCACAGCAACTGTCTGACCGCCAGGAGGAGGCGATCGAAAGGGCGCAGCGGCTTCAGGACGAGTTGGAACAACTGTCGGAGGCGGCGTGGTCCGCCGGCATCACGGATCCGGAGTTCCACTCCCAGTTGCGTGACCTGGCAGACCTCCTAGAGCAGGCGCTCACCGAAGAGCTGAGGCAACGCCTCGAGGCTCTACGAGAAGCCGTGGAGAACCTGGATGCCGAGAGCGCCCGCGAGGCTCTGAAGGAGTTGGCCGAGTCTGCCGAAGAACTACACCAGCAACTGGAGCGGGGCAGGGAGTTGTTCGAACGGGCCGCCATCGAAGGGCAGATGTCGACGCTCGCGGAAGAGGCGGACGAGCTGTCCTCCCGACAAGAAGAGTGGAACGAAGCCGTCGAGCGGGAGTTGAGTGACAGTGCGCTGGCAGCTCAGGAAGAAGAGTTATACGCCCGTGCCGATTCGCTGGCTGCCCGGTTGGAAGAACTGGCTCAGGCACTCGAACAGTCGGGGAAGGAGGGCGAAGACCTGCAGCAGTCCTCTCAGACGGCGGGTGACGCTGCGGGAGAAATGCAGCAGGCAGCACAGCAGGCGAGCCAAGGGGAGCGGGAGCGAGCCAAGCAATCGGGTGAGTCTGCGGGCGAATCTCTCGAACCGCTGGCCGATGACCTGCGGCAGCAGCGCGACGAGTTGCGCGAGAGCTGGCGGCAGGAGGTGGTGGACGCCATGGATCGAGCGCTGGTCGAGACCGCCCGTCTCGCTCAGCAACAGCAGGAGGTGATGGAGCGGTTGAATCGAGGCGATTCAGGCCCCGAGGTCAGGGCCGCTCAGGCGGCCGTCCGTTCCGGAGTGGACAAGCTGCTGGAGCAGTTGCAGGGAGCTGCCGGCAAGAACGCCCTGGTCTCACCTCAGCTGGGTACTGCATTGGGATTCTCCAAGGTCCGCATGTCCGAGTCACTCGACCAAATGCAGAGGGCTAGCCCCAACACACGTCAGGCCGGGGAGATGGCAGGAGAAGCTCTCGACGGCTTGAACGCCATGGCCTACGCACTGCTGCGCAGCCGGGCCGATGTTGCGGGCGCGGAGTCCGGCTCAGGTCTGGGCGAGGCAATGGAGCGCCTGGCTCAGATGGCGGAGCAACAGGGACAGTTGAATGGGCAGACGAGTAGCATGTCGTCGCTGATGCCGGACCCGACGCAGCAGATGCTGCAAGACTTGCAGGCACTTGCACAGCAGCAGCGCTTGCTGGCCGATCAATTGGATCGTTTGCAGGCTGAAGGTGAACTCGGGGGAATGGACGAACTGGCGGAAGAAGCCAGGGAACTGGCGCGCGCATTGGAAGCTGCTCGACTCGACCAGGAGACGGTGGAGCGTCAGGAGCGGCTGTTCCGGCGCCTACTCGATGCGGGGCGTACGCTGCGTAGTGAAGAGGAAGATCAACGGGAGGAGCGGGTGAGCGAAACAGCGGATCCCCGTAACGTCCGGCTGCCGACTGATGCGCAACTGCCGGGAGCCTCCGGACCCAGGTTCCCTTATCCGACCTGGGAGCAACTCCGATCCCTTTCGCCAGACGAGCGCCGGCTCATACTCGACTACTTCCGCAGGCTGAATGGTGGACGCCCCTAGGTCTGCTATACTGCTTTGTCTAGTCGTGACGTCGGCGTATCCGACGCTTGCCCAAGAGAACCCGGGGTTGGAGTTGGAGCGGAGAGGCCGTTACGCCGAAGCGGCTACGGCCTACCGCAACACGCTGCAAACCGACTTGACGCACGTAGCTGCATGGCTCGGACTGGAGCGCGTGCTCGGGCGGATCGACAGCCTCCGATCGGTAATGCCGTTGCTGGATTCCGCCATCGTGACGAACCCGACTAGCAGCTTCATGCGGGAGATGAAACTGCGCATATGGGGAGCGCTGGGGGTGGAAGACAGCCTTCGGCTTGCGGCTGAGGAGTGGATGATCGTTGCGCCGGGGAGTCCAGACCCTTTCCGCCACTGGTCGATGGCATTGGCGCGGCGCGGTCGTACCGCAACCGCTTTGTCAGTGCTTCAGACTGGCCGTGCTGAGCTTGGTGGATCTGCGCTTGCACCTGAACTGGCGCAGATGTACGCGGCGGCAGGTGTGTGGATGCGCGCAGCCGAGGAGTGGGCGACGGCGGTACTGACCAGCGAATCGTATACGGCCTCAGCGGTGGCCGGATTGCGCCAGGTTCCGGAGCCCGACCGCCGGTTGGTGCTCGCGGTTTTGGTGAATCCGTCGTCCGACCCCGTCGTGCATCGGCTGGGGGCCGAGTTGTTGATCGCGTGGGACCGGCCGGAAGAAGGATGGACACTTCTGGACAGTGCACTCCCGGCTGACCGCTCACAAGCCGTGAGCGTGCTGGCCCGCTTCGCAGAGCGGACCCGGCGGGCAGGTACTCCCGAAGCGGCCCGTGCCCGGGGATACTCGTTGCACCGACTGTCGCAGCTGACAGAAGGAGCGGAGTCTGAGCGGGCTCGTCTGGGTGCAGCTCAGGCGTTTGCGGATGCCGGAGATCTGGGGGCGGCGCGTCGAATGCTCGAGACGCTGCCGGCGAATCCGGGTACCACACAGGCGGACGCCGCCGCCGCGATGGCTACGCTCATTCGCGTCACCCTTGGATCGGGCAAGTTGGAGGAGGCGGAAACGCGATTCAGGGTTTGGGAAGACCGTCTGAGCGCAGACGGCGCCAGGCGGTTGCGGGAAGAGTTGGGATGGGGATGGGTCGTACGCGGTGATCTGGATCGAGCGGAAGGCATATTGCAGGGAGACTCGGGCATCGGCGCTCAAGCGCTGCTGGGATGGATTGCTCTGTATCGCGGAGATTTGAGAGCAGCTACCGAGCGGTTCCGTGCCGCGGGTCCGTACGCCCGATCACGCGACGAGGCCACGAACAGGACGACCATGTTAGCGCTCATGCAGAGCGTTGAACCTGACAGTGTCCCTGACCTGGGTGCTGCGCTTCGATCACTCGCGCAGGGTGACACGGCCCAGGCGATCGACCAACTGCAGATGGTCGCGAGAGATCTGCCACAGACCGGGGGACGCTCGCATGTGCTTGCCTACGCGGGGGATCTTGCGGTTGCCATGCGCGACTATGATGGGGCGGAGCCGCTCTTGGTGGACGCCATTGCGGCTGACTCCACAGGGTCGGCTGCTCCGCTCGCTGAGTTTGCATTGGCAGTAGTCTACGAGCGCACCAATCGTAAGGAGCTGGCCGTGCGGCACCTAGAACATCTGATCCTGACCTATCCGGATAGTGCCGTCGTGCCGGACGCTCGACGGCTATTGAACCAGGTGCAGGGGGCGATACCGAAGTCGTGAAGCGGAGAGACTTCTTGGGTTCAGCTGGAGCGTTGCTGGGCGGCGCCGTGGGTTGGCCGTATGAACGTGGCCGTCCTATTCCCGACCTTCGCCCACGCACCCCCCAGGCCGCCTGGTTTCTCATTCCCATGGATGATCGCCAGACCGATCACCTCAAGGCATACGGTGTCACGTATAGGGCGATCGAGAAGGGTGGATCGGCGGAGTGGTTGCTCAACTACAGGGACGGGAGCTTTCTAATCCCGGCCGACCCCGCTGTCGAGCGTGACGCCGCGCTTACGGGTGTGGCGGTCGAGAGGATTGATGGTGGAGCCGTAGTCGATATTCGCGGGGTGATACAGGCTAACAACATGGATGCGGTGCCGCTGGAAAAGGCACCGAAGATTGCGGTCTATGCTCCGCCCAATGCAGCCCCCTGGGATGACGCAGTGACCATGGCCCTGCAATATGCCGGCATCAGCTTCGACAAGGTATGGGATCCGGACGTCATGACCGGCGGCTTGAGCGACTACGAATGGCTGCATCTGCACCACGAAGACTTCACTGGGCAGTTCTCGAAGTTCTACCTTACCTACAGCGGTTCTGCCTGGCTCGCCGACATGGTGCGGCAAAACGCTCAGATGGCGAGAACGCTGGGATTCGGGTCGGTGGCCGCTCTGAAGAAGGCGGTAGCGCGCGGAATACAGGGATTCGTGTACGACGGCGGGTTCCTGTTCGGTATGTGCACTGCCACAGAGACACTGGAAATTGCCTTGGCAGCGGAAGGCGTCGACATAGCCGCGCGCTACAGCGATGGAACGCCGATGGACCCGCGTGCGTCGCAGCGCCTGCAATGGGACAGCACGCTCGCTTTCGAAGATGTTGTGCTCGAACGGTCGGCCGCCATCGCCAGTTTTTCCAACATAGATGGGCATCAGGTTAACAATCCTGGGCGACGGCAGGTGCTGGGTGCTTTCAAGTTGTTCAACTTCAGCGCCAAGATCGACCCAGTGCCGACAATGCTGGTACAGTGCCATCGACAGGTAATCCCAGATTTCTATGGACTCACCACTTCTTTCAACCGCTCCACGTTGAAACCGGGCGTCACGGTGTTGGCCGACGAGTCGGGAGCCAGTTGGGTCAAGTACATCCACGGCGACTTCGGACAAGGGACGTGGACCTTTTTCGGCGGTCATGATCCGGAAGATCCCCAGCATCAAATCGGTGATCCGCCCACTGATCTCTCACTTCACCCCAACTCACCGGGTTACCGGCTCATTCTCAATAACGTTCTATTCCCCGCGGCGAAGAAACGTGAGCTGAAGACGTGACAGCCATGTCACCCGAAGTCCGCGCGCTCCTGGCCAGCGAGATTGCAGCGGCCGGAGGCCGCGAGGTCGCTTTCGTTGCTGAGGTGGACGAGGACGGCGCCATCACTGCCGCGCGCCCGGTAGCGAGGGGAACGGCGGAAGCTGTTCTAGCACTGCCCGGAGTCGCCACGCGTGGGGAGATGGCACTTCACAACCACCCGACCGGACTATTGGAGCCATCGCACGCGGATCTGGAGGTAGCGGCCCGGCTCTACGAGGCCGGCATTGGTTTTGGAATCGTCAACAACGATGCGTCTTCGCTCTACGTGGTTGCCGAAGTTCCGCGTGTCAGGAAGAACCAGCCGATCGATGCCCTCGACACGGCGCACTTGTTGGACGAAGACGGTCCGGTAGCCCGTGCCGTAGGTCAATTCGAGGACCGCGCCTGCCAGCGTGACATGGCTGCTTACGTGGCGGACACCTACAACGAGGGTGGAATCTCCTTGCTCGAAGCGGGAACGGGTGTCGGGAAGTCGTTTGCCTATCTGGTGCCGGCAGTCAGGTGGGCCCAGGCAAACGGAGAGCGTACCGTGGTGTCGACGAACACGATCAACCTCCAGGAACAGTTGGTGGGGAAGGACCTCCCGCTGCTAGCACGCGCGCTGCAGACCGAAGAGAGCACGCCCAGCTACGCGTTGCTGAAGGGTTGGTCCAATTACTTGTGCATCTCTCGCCTGAAAATGGCGCAGGGTGGGCAGGCGTCTCTCCTCGAGCCGGGCCGCCTCCGGGAATTGGAGGGCCTGGCCGATTGGGCTGCCAGCACCAACGATGGGTCTCTGGCGGACCTGGCGGATGTTCCTTCGTCGGAAGTGTGGGATGAAGTGAGCGCAGAAGCCGATCTATGTGCCAGGTTGGAGTGCCCTCATTTTGATCGCTGTTTCGTATTCGAAGCTCGCCGGCGCGCGGCCGAAGCAGATGTGGTCGTGGTCAATCATCATCTGCTAACGGCCGACATTGCGGTGCGGCGCGCCCAGGAGAACTGGCAGGACGCGGCCGTGCTGCCTCCATACAAGCGCCTGATCCTCGATGAAGCCCATCACCTGGAAGACGTCGCTGCCAAACACCTCGGTGTTCAGGTCACGTCCCGGGGTCTGGGGCGACTTCTGGGACGGCTTGAGCGAAGTGGCCGTGGACTGATCCCGACACTGGTTGCCGAATTGAGAGGGAGTGGCGATTCAGCTGCCAGGGCGGCGATCGACCTGTTGAGGAAGGCCGTACTGCCGGAAGTGGGACAAGCGCGCACCTATTCAGACCGGGTGTTTGGCATCCTATGTGACCGGCTCACGTCGAGCGGTTCCGATGTGTTGCGATTGGATGATTCGTTTGCCGCTGACGTGGTCTGGGAGCAGGGCCTAGGGGTAGCCGTGGACAATCTCGTGAACGTATTAGGGAGGTTGTCAGACGGCCTGGCCGCAGTGACCGATCGCATGGAACTGGATGACGAGCCTGACCGTCGGTCTCAGTTGGTGTTGGAGTTGCGAGCGGTCGTGCGCCGGCTGCAATCGGCCACCGACGGTTTGTTGCTGACGCTCCGTCCCCAATCTGGAGCCGAATTGGTTCGCTGGCTGGACAAACGAGGCAAGAATCCGGCAGGGAACATACCGTTCCACCTTGGCCTGGCAGCGGTTCCGCTCGACCTTGCCCCGGTGCTCAAAGAGTCCCTGTTCGATCGTATCGACACGGTGATTCTCACCAGCGCCACACTCGCAACCGGAGGTGACTTCGGTTTCCTCAAAGAGCGTGTCGGCCTTGACTTGCCACCCGACAGGGTACGGGACGAGGAGTCACTGCCCTCTCCGTTTGACTTTGGAGAACAGTGTCTGTTCGGCGTGGCGACCGACCTTCCGGATCCCAGGGCAGATGAAATCGCTCATGGGCACGCCCTGGCTGAAGCGATCATCGACTTGGCTCACGCTTCGGATGGGGGCATGTTTGTACTGTTCACCAGTTATGTGGCGCTGAGGCGGGCGGCGGAGGCCGTGAGGGCGACGATCGGGAGCCGTTGGCCGGTGCTGGTGCAGGGAGAGGGACAGCGCGACCACCTGCTGCGGAGATTTCGAGAGGCCGGTTCTGCCATACTATTCGGGACCGATAGCTTCTGGGAAGGTGTAGATGTACCTGGGCGGTCGCTTCGGGCCCTGATGCTGGCCAAGCTTCCGTTCAAGGTGCCGAGTGAACCGCTAACGGCCGCCCGGCTCGAGGCACTTGCCGCCCGCGGGATGGATGGGTTCAGACACTACCTGCTGCCGCACGCGGCGCTCAAGCTGAAGCAGGGGTTCGGCCGCCTGATCAGATCCTCGTCAGATGTTGGAGTGGTGCTCTTGATGGATTCCAGGGTGACGACCAAGAACTACGGGAGGTGGCTGATTGAGTCACTTCCGCCCGCGACCAAGTCCGTCGGGAGCTGGTCGGACGTCCGCACCGCGGCCGAAGAATTCTTTGCACGGCATGGGATCGGAGCACCGGCATGAGCCGGTCGAGCCAGCGACTTAACAAATTGCCCCGCTACGCGGTCAATGAACTAGCGGTGGCCAAGAAGAAGCTACTCGCTGCGGGCGCTGATGTTATCGACCTGAGCGTAGGAGATGCGGACATTCCGCCTCCGGAGATTGCAGTCCGGGTGCTCCAGGAAGCTCTAACCGATCCGGCAATGAGCCGCTATGCGTTTCAGATCGGGCTGGTGGAGTTCCGCGAGGCAGTCGCGCGATACATGGAGTGGCGTTTCGGCGTGTCAGTGGATCCCATGACCGAAGTGCTACCACTCATCGGATCGAAGAACGGATTGTCGCATTTACCATTTGCTGTGCTCGATACCGATGACATCTGCGTCATTCCTGAGCCCGGGTATCCAGGATACTTCGGTACATACCTGACCGATGCCGAAATCCTCCCGTACCCGTTGCGGGCTGACAAAGGTTTCTTGGTCGAGTTGGAAGACATGAGGGATGATCAGCTGTCGCGGACTAGCCTGGCGTTTCTCAACTATCCCAACAACCCGACCTCGGCGATCGCGCCGAACGATTACCTGGAGCGCACGGTTGGGGTGTGTCACCAGCACGACATCGTCCTGGCATACGACAATCCGTATTGCGAGCTCACCTTCGACGGCTACGTGGCGCCCAGTATTTTGGAAGTGGCAGGCGCTCGCGAAATAGCGTTGGAGTTCCACTCGCTGTCCAAGAGCTTCTGCATGACCGGGTGGAGGTTAGGGTGGGCCACGGGTTCTGCTGAGTTGATCGCAGCGCTGCAGAAGGTCAAAAGTTACGTGGACACCGGTCCTTTCCTCGCGGTGCAGAAGGCCGGAGCGGCGGTGCTCGACTGTGCTGCGGCGCTCGCCGAGCCGGTTCGACACGAGTTTGAGGAACGGCGCAACGCCGCGGTGCGTTCTTTCGTTGATGCGGGGTTTGAGGTGGAGGTGCCGAAGGCGACCATGTATCTGTGGATCGAGTTGCCCGAGGGAATGCCGTCGGCGACCTTTGCTCAGCGAGTACTGGAGGAGGAGAGCGTGGCCGTCCTGCCAGGGTCAGCACTCGGCGGGAGCGGGGAAGGATATTTCCGAATAGCGTTGACTGTAAACGCCCAACGGATGCAGCAAGCTGCCGAGCGAATCGGTCGCGTGCTCAACCAGGTGAGAGCCAACGGTGCGCGAACGTAGTTTCAGGCTCCCTGACGCAGAAGCGCCCAAGTCCGGGTGGGGGATCGCCAGTGTCCTGGTGCACGCTGCGGTCGTAGCGCTCATGGTGGGAACGGTAGGCGGCACGGTGATGACTCGCGCCAGTGTCACCTTCGTCGACTTGGGGACTGATGTGGGCGGCATCAGGGAAATCGAGCTACCGGCATATTCAACGCCGGGTGTCGTAGGTGAACCCGCACCCGGCATATCCACCGAGACCAGCGACACCGGATCGGGACCGGTCATTGCCTATTCGTCCCGGGTCGTTCCGATTGGTGATCTGCCAAGGCCCAAGTCGCTGGCTGAGTACAATCCGGTTGTGGGTAGCGCGCCGGTGATGGGTGTGCCGCGAGGTTCTGGGACCCTATGGATCAGCCCACTCGAGGGAAGGCTCGGTATAGTAGAGGGCTCTCCTGATGTTGCTACTCACGTTGCTCGAGTTGACTCGGCCATCAGGGCCAAGATTCTGGCGTTCGTGGACACGATGCCAGCCGACAGCTTCGCCACTCCGCCCTTGGTCACTTCGTGGGTAACCGAAACAGAAGACGGCAAGACCTGGGGCGTCGACCCCAGCTGGATCTACCTCGGAGATTTCAAGCTGCCGTCGTTCATTCTCGCTTTGATTCCCCTACCGCAGGGCAACTACGAGCTTGCGCAAAAAGAGGCCGAGCTGATGCGCATCCGGGAAGAGATCATCAGGGCTGCCCGTCAGGCCGAGACGAACGCGGATTTCCGCCGCTACGTGAACGAGACCCGCAAACGGAAGGATGCGGAACGCGAGGCCCGAAAGCTCGCCGGGGAAGCGGCGAGAAAGGGTGTCAAGAAGGATACGATCAAGCCAAGCGGCTGAGTCCGTCCCCGTCCAACTCAATTCCAAACTGACCAGAAGGAATCCACCATGCGTGCTCGTTGGTCTCTTATGACGTCTATGTTGCTCTTTGCCGTTGCCGCACTGTCCGTGACCCCGGTGCAGGGGCAATCGGAGGTGGGGCAACAGCAGAACGCACCCTGTGAATCTCCGGAATACCGTCAATTCGACTTCTGGATCGGCGAGTGGACCGTTCAGAATCCGCAAGGCAAGGCTGCCGGTACCAGCGTCATTACAAGAGTCTTGAATGACTGCGCAATCCACGAGGAGTGGCACTCGGCAGCCAGCGCATTTGCAGGCAACAGCTACAACATCTACGACCGGGCAACCAAGACTTGGCACCAAACCTGGGTGGACAATTCCGGACTGCTCCTCCAACTCGAAGGTGAATTCAAGGATGGCAAGATGGTGCTGGTGGGTGAAAGACCTGGGACTGATGGTACGACTGTGCTCAACAGGATCACATGGCACGCAGTGGCTCCGGACTCCGTACGCCAGGTGTGGGACAACTCCGCGGACGGGGGAAAGACCTGGGAAGGGCAGTTTGATGGGCTGTACGTCAGGAAGAGACGGTAAGAGACGGGCAAAAAAAACGGTAAGGAACGGGCAGGGTGGTGGGAACCCTGCCCGTCTCTTGCCGCTTCTTACCGTCTCTTCCCGTCTCTTTAGTTATTTTCTCTCCACACCACATTCGTGAGGAATCCATGAAACGAACTCCGGTTATGCTTTTGGTCGGGGTCGGGGTGCTGTTGTCATACTCTCCGGCTCTGGCGCAGTCGTTTCCCACAGAGGACCCCGTCATCAAAGCGATCTGGGAAGAGGGCATGGAACGGTCCCAGTTCCCTATGCTGGCGCAGGTGCTGCTCGATTCAATCGGACCGCGGTTGAGCGGGTCTCCGGGTCATAAGGACGCCAACGATTGGGCAGTGAAGATGTTCGGAGAGTGGGGCATAGAAGCACGCAACGAGCAGTACGGTACGTGGGGAAGTTGGCGTCGTGGCATCGCACATGCCGATCTGATTGCCCCTCGTGTGAGGCCCTTGACCGCCTATCTGTTGGCCTGGAGTCCGGGTACCCAAGGCAAGGTTGAGGGATCGGTGGTTGCCCTTCCCGAGTTCGAGAGCAAGGAAGCGTTCGATGCCTGGCTGCCCACGGTCAATGGCAAGTTCGTGCTGACATCGATACAATCGTTTGAGAAGATGGATGCCGCGCGTGACACAGCGAGAGCTTCTTGGACTACCAACTACCGCAGCCTGAGGAATGCTCTCGGCCAGAGCGTAGACCTCACGTTGGAGCAGGCGGGCGCTCTAGGTCTTTTCTCCTCTGGGTGGTCGGGCGGCTGGGGCGCGACGCGGATATTCTCCGCATCTACGCAGAACATCCCCGTTTTCAGCGTTAGCTGTGAAGACTACGGTTTGCTGCACCGCCTGGCGTCCAACAACCAGGGGCCGGTGGTTCAGGTGGAGGCCGACGCGGAGTTTCTGGGAGAGCTGCCGATTTTCAATACGATCGCCGAGATTCCGGGTACCGAACGTCCCAACGAGTACATCGTTCTCTCGGCGCACTACGATTCCTGGGATGGCGCTTCCGGGGCGACGGACAATGCTACCGGCTCGGTCACGATGATGGAAGCCGCGCGCATACTCAAGAAGGTCTATCCCAACCCCAAACGCACGATAATAGTCGGCTTGTGGGGTGCTGAAGAACAGGGACTGATTGGATCGCGTGCCTTCGCAGCGGGCCACCCTGAGGTAGTCGACAATCTTCAGGCGGTATTCAACCAGGACAACGGAACCGGCAGAGTATCTAATATCTCGATGCAGGGACTGACCGGAGCCGCGTCGCATTTTGCGCAGTGGCTCTCGTCCATCCCGCGTGAAATCACTCAGCACATCAGTTTGAATTTCCCGGGAACCCCCGGCGGCGGTGGGAGTGACTATGCGTCGTTCATTTGTTCCGGTGCTCCGACGTTCAGTCTCTCGTCACTCAACTTCCACTATTTCGAGTACACCTGGCACACCAACCTCGATACGTACGACAAGATCGTGCTCGACGACGTCAAGAACAACGCGACGTTGACGGCGATGCTGACGTACATGGCGTCGGAAGATCCCGAGGCAGTGCCGCGCGACCGGCGCGTGATGCCCGTCAATCCGAGAACCGGCCAGCAGAGAACGTGGCCGGAGTGCGGACAGCCGCGCACGTGGGAGGCGTATCGGGGACGGTAAGAACGAGACGGTGAGAGTCGGTAAGAGACGGACGGGGACGGTAAGAGTCGGTAGGTGGTTACCCTTACCGTCCCTTACCGTCCGTTCTTGCCCGTCCCTTGCCGTCTCTTTTTGCCCGTCACTTACCGTCTCTTTTCTACCGCCTCTTTTATTCGATCCAGGCTTTCCTCTCGTCCCACCACATCCAGCAGCAAGTGGATCCCCTCCGAGACCGTCGTGCCGGTTACTGCGATTCTTATCGGCTGAAACACCTTGCCCGGTCCCACACCGAGGGTTTCTGCTAGCACCCGTAATTCCGATTCGAGTCGGTCGGGCTTCCAGTCTGAGTCGTCGAGTCCGCTCAAACGGTCCAATGCTGCCTGCAGCGCCGAGGAGGATGCGTCTGGGTCTTTGGCGATCAGCTTCTGGGCCTTCTCGTCGTCCTGCTTGATGAAGCGCGGGTCGAGACGTATGACAGCGCGCTCGGCAATGTCCTGTGTAGTGCGGGCCCGTTCGCGGTTGATGTCGACCGCCTTGGCCAGCTTGTCAGGCGGAACCGAGCCAGGGTCAAACCCGAGGCGCTGCATCTCCGGCTCGACTAGCGGCAGCAGGTCCCCAACCGGAGTCTGGCTCAGATACTGGCCGTTCATCCATTCCAGCTTCGTCAGATCGAAGATGGCTGCTTTGCGCTGAACGTCATTCAGTGAAAAGGCCTGGATCAGGTCGTCGATCTCAAAGAACAGCTCTCGCTCGTCTTTGGGATTCCAGCCCAGCAGGGCCAGGAAGTTACGCAGCGCTTCGGGCAGGATCCCGAGCTTGCGATAGTCACCCACGGCGGTCGCCCCGTGTCGCTTGGAGAGCTTACGGCCGTCCTGCCCGTGGATCATCGGCACGTGAGCGAAGACGGGAGGTGTTTGCCCCAACGCCTGAAAGACTGCGATTTGCTTTGGCGTGTTCGATATGTGGTCTGCGCCCCGTATCACATGAGAAATCCGCATGTCCGCGTCGTCTGCGACGACCGTGAAGTTGTAGGTCGGCGTCCGGTCGGACCGCAGGATCACCCAATCCTGGATGTCTGAGCCCTGAAAGCTGATAGGGCCTCCTACCGCGTCATCCCAGGCGATCTCTTCCCGAGGCATGCGGAACCTGACCGCTCCGTCGTCCTCGTAGGCGTGTCCGTCAACAAGTAGCTTGTCAGCAGAGTCCTGGTGCCGTTCCAACCCGGCACCCTGGAACACGATGTCTTCGTCCCAGTCCAGTCCCAGCCAGGCCAGTCCATCGCGGATTACCTGTGTGTGTTCCTCCGAGGAGCGCTCGCGGTCGGTGTCTTCGATACGCAGCAAAAACTGCCCCTGCATCTTGCGGGCATAGAGCCAATTGAAGAGTGCAGTACGGGCGCCACCGACGTGCAGATAGCCGGTAGGTGATGGCGCGAATCGAACGCGGACGTGGTTCTCGGAGCTCACTTCGATCTTCTAACCCTTCTGCCCCTTCTCCCTCTTCTCATCCCTGGGGTTTTGTATGGGTGGGATAACGGAGACGGAGGGATTCGAATCATTCCCTCAAACGTATCTATAGCGGGCCATCGTGGCCGGATATCGTGGACGTTACCACGATAGAATCTCGCCGTTCTGAGTGCAAGGGAAGCGGACCAACGGTCGCTTCCCTACCCGATCGCAGCTATCAGGCGTGGCTGCTCTGTGTTGAGGGCCCAACTGCTACCATCTCTCTCCCCCTTAGGGGAGAGAGTGGCCTTCAGGAGGTGAAACCCGGGCAGCCCGATGTAACCGACGCAATGAGTACAGTCTCTAGAACGTAACCGTCACACCTCCGATGACGCGCCGGGCCACTACCGACCCACCGTACAAGTGGAACCGTTGTTGATCCAGCACATTCGTCGCCAGCGCATGCACTCGGAAATTGGGATTAATCTGGAAGCCGGCGCTCAGGTCGATGGTCTGGCTGGACGGGATGGTGCCTCCGAAGACTCCTGCAGCCCACTCGTAGCTGTCCACGAACCTGGCCATCACGCTGGCGTCCACGCCTCGAGTGCCACGGTACGCAACGGAGAGATTCCCTTTGTGTTTAGGTGTGTTCGGCAATAGCACGTCCTGCTGCAACTGCTCCTTCACGTCGAACTCGAAGAACGTGTAGGCACCGTTGATCTGGATCTCGTCGGTCGCTTGGACGCCGATCCCAACTTCGATGCCATACTCGTCCACTTTGCCAGCATTGCCGTACGACAGCACGATGGCGGTGCTCCCGTCGTCGCGGCGCGTGAGCGCTCCTGCCGCCAGCGTCTGGCCTGCTGCGGTCAACTGGTCCCGGACGGTCTGTTCCACAGTCTCACGGAACGACTCGGGGACCGCCTCAGGCGCGGCCCACGGCCCAAAAGTGTTGATGCCAGGAATGGGACCCGGTAGCAGATCGGTCACGAAATCGGTCAACCGACTATAGTAGCCGTCGATCGTGATGAACGCGCGCTCGGCGATCAGCCCCTTGTAACCCACCTCGAAGCTGGTCACATGCTCGACATCGAGATCCTCATAGCCCAACGCGAGCACCGGGACAGCGCTCGAATTGGTGAACAGCTCGCCGCTGGGAACTCCCGCCAAGACGGGACCAAGTGGGGACGCCCGCAACCCGGCTTCGAGGGCGCTGAAATCTGCGGGCGGGCCCAGCGGTACCCTGAGGAAGAACTCGCTGTAGTTGGGTACTTGAAACGCCCGATTCACCGTGAACCGGACCGAGTGTTCCTGTGTAGGGCTGAACACAACCGCGCCTTTGGGGGAGAACTGCCCGTCATACAGATCGCCGTTGTCGTACCTGGCGGCGCCAACAACTCGGAGCTGCGGGGTAACTTCGAACTCGACCTGCCCGTAACCCGAATAGAACAGGTCGCTTCGATCGTCGTTTACAGCCTCCATGAGGGTCTGCTCGGTGTCGACCCTGTAGGTCCGTATCGACGCCCCGACCACGATCCGGGCCAACCCGTCCAGAAAGGTGCGGTTGTACTGTGCTTCCCCATGAAGGATGGTCGATGTCTCCTCCAAATCAAGGCCAGACAGCATTGACACTTGTGGATCGATCGACTTCCTGCCGGAGTACCACCCCATCACGTTGAAGTTGCTTGTAGCCAAGGCGACGCGCGCCCAAGGGCGAAGTGCTTTCGTTACTTGCACGCGCCCGATACCTGTCACGAAGATCTCATTCTCGACCTGTGCGGCGCCACCCTCCGCCGTCACGACCGATCCATCCGCGGCATAGTAGTCGAGGCGCGCCGAGCCGTAGATGTTCTGGAGGTGGTCTGGGTCGCCGGTCGCAGCGCCGGGCGTTGATGCTTTGGCCTGTCCGCTGAGCTGGGCGAGTTCGAAACCAGGGGCGGGAGTGTTGACCGACTCGTCCGTAGCGTCCGCATACTCGGTTTCGAGGTCGCCCACGTTGGTGCGTGAACGCGTCCAGCTGTTGCTGCGGTAGTAGCCGGCGTTGACGCGATACCCAAAGCGGTTGTTGGGGGTCACGCCCGCATGCCGCAGGTCGCCCCGGACGGTGGACAGCTCACCGCCGGCCAGAGAGAGCTTGGTGCCCACGACCTCCCGCGCGGTTGGGGTCGTGATGCTAAGCACGCCACTGAACGCGTTGGCCCCGTACAGCGCCGAGCCTGGGCCACGCACCAGCTCGATCCGACCCATATCTTCGAGCGGCAGCGAGAGTGCGTTCCACTCCTGCGATCCAAGAAAGGCGATCGCGAGATCCCGACCGTCTTGTAGCACGAGAATCCGCCGGTTGAGCGACGAATTGAAGCCGCGGGTGTTGACGTTGTAGTCGTTGACGCCGCTCTGCACCACGTCCGCGCCCGGTAGCGAGGCTACCGCCCGAGGGGCTTGACCGGTGACGGAGAGTGCACGGGCCGATGGGATGTCCACCACGGCTACGGCAGCTGGCGCCTCGACCAGCCGTTCCGGCGCACGGGACGCGCCCTCCACCACGACTTCACTGAGCTGGATGGGCCGTGCCTCGAGAGCCGCGCTCAACGTATGGGTCCCGCCGGCGGTGACGGTCAGGTCCACCTCGTGCGGACGGTAGCCGACCCATCGGATCACGATGGTCTGTGGGCCCGCGGGCACGTTCGAGAGGGCGTACTGCCCACTTCGGTCGGTCACCGTGTTGATCCGCGTGCCCCTGACAGTCACGGTCACACCGCTAAGGGCCGTTCCATCGTCGGCACGGGTCAGGGTGCCCTGCACGGTACCTTGAGCGCTCACTATCGCGGGAAACGCCGAGATCAATAGCGCGATAGCCACCGTGAGCAGCCACACCTGCGGATGTCGGGCTCTACGTGGGACCTCCTTCATAACTGCCTCCTTGGCGGGGGTCAGTGAGTCTACCAGAAGCCATAAGATGCAGCGGACAAGCCGGCTGTGCGAGGGTGCCGCCAATCCGGTGGGCCAGCGCTCGCCGACCGGTTCATGCCGCTCTTGCAGGTTAGAGATGGATGTTTGGTATGGCCTGCCTCCTCACGCCGAGTTTGGCTGGCCACAATGGCTGGGCGCCGAGTAGGCTCAGCGCCGAAACGTAGAAACGGAGAGGGAGGGATTCGAACCCTCGGTAGGGCTATTAACCCTACAACGGTTTAGCAAACCGCCGCCTTCAGCCACTCGGCCACCTCTCCTGGACTCCGGATGACACTCCCTGAGCCGGATTCGAGAGTTCGTAATCTTAATGAGAGAGGGGACCATTACAAGGAGTGGAGTTAGGTCCTGGGGTCGTGCTGTGGTCAGAGGTGCTCTCTTCCGTCTTCCCCTTCGATCTCTCTTGCCTCGTCGGTTTCGTCACCATCCGTCCCGCGCTGCTTCTCGTCTAGGTCCACGATTGGATTTGGCTCCTGCAATCCTTCCAGTATGTCGTCCAGCACCAGGACGGGCCGGTCAGGGCCGCGGTCGGCCGTAGCCTCAGCGGGTGCAGGCGCGGCAGCCATGGCAAACTTGCCAAACCATGCCTTCATGGCCGGCTTCTCCAACAGCCCGTGCTCGATCCAGAACACGAGCGAAGCGCAGTACAAGATACTGAAGAATATCGCGGCGTAGACTGTGCCCTGCACAATGGTGCCGTCGGTAACGCCCACTCCCACTACCAATGTGGCCAGAACTGCAGATGCGAGGCCCTTGGGAATCAGGACTGACATGAGGGCCGCGTCTCTCCGTGCGGTTATCTCGGGGGCGAGGAGCCTCACTATCGGCGCACGCGCGACCATGGCGAGGGCGGCAAGCACAGCGCCGACCGTGACTACGCGCCAGTCGTCGAAGCGCATCGAGAGGCCGAGGTAGACGAAGAAGAAGGTCTTTATGAGGAATACCGCCTCCGCGAAGACGGATTTCTCGCGGTCTGCGAACATGGAGAGTCTGAAACTGAAGATCTTTCCGAAGTACTTGTCCGGTATGTTCGGGAAATTTGCGACCGCGATTCCGAAAGCGAGGGCAGCGATGGCGCCGCTATATCCCAGTAGCTCGGTGATCCCGAAGAGGATGAAGACGTAGGCGAAGGTGGTGAATACCGTGTTCGGGAACTGGCGGATCCGGTCGAGCACGGCAGACCAAAAAAACGCTCCGGCGATGCCGACGGCTCCGGCAACGCCGAACGACAACGCCAAGCTCACCATCAGGGACTGTCCGTCCACGCTAGCACCGCCCGAAGGAGCAGTAGCCAGGGCCTGACCGAGGGCAATTGCAAAGACGATTATCAACACGTCGGTCAGTGCCGACTCGAGAAATAGGATCGTGCTCGGCTTGGGGGCCATTCGGAGGGTGCGAACGAGCGGGACCACGACTGCGGCCGAAGTGCCACTCAAGATCGTGCTGATCAACAGGGCTGTCAGGTAGTCGACTGGAAGAAGAAGGTCTGCCACCAATCCCAGCAGCATGACCGTGACCAAGAGGGTGCTCAGTGAGATCGCGAGCGTCTCTGCGGCAGCCTCGCCCAGGTGTCTCACATTGAGGTGAATGCCACCCTCGAACAAAATGACGATGAGCGCGAGGGCAAGGAACACGTTACCGACTCGGCCGAAGTCCTCGGGCTCGACAATGTCCAAAACGGGGCCGAGAACGATGCCTGCCAACATGAGAATGAGGACGTCCGGAACCTTTGTCCGCTCGAAAAACCCGGCCAGCAGGTGGCCGAAAAAGATCAGCAGCCCTATGCTAAGGATGGTTACGGCCATGGGTTGAAGATATTTGGTGATTGGAGAGACGGTAAGTAGACGGGGAGCAGGGAGCAGATGTCATTCCGTCCAGGAGGAAACGGTGGATTCAAAGCGCTTTTCTATTGCGACGGCTGCAATCCTCGCCTCGGCATGTGTTGGCGAACAGATGTCCCTGCAGTGGATCGACCTGGCGAACGAGACAAGACGTCAGGTAGTCGTTGACAAAGAAGAAGGCCAGTATCTGGGCCACCCAACTACGGTTCTACTGGAAGACGGCAAGACGATTTTCACCGTCTACCCCAAGGGACACGGTAGTGGGGCAATAGTATTGAAGAAGAGCACCGATGGCGGACTCACTTGGAGCGAGCGGCTGCCCACCCCGGAAAACTGGGCCACCTCCCAGGAAGTGCCGACCATCTATCGCGTCATCGATCCGCGTGGTGTGAGGAGGCTCATCATGTTCTCGGGCCTCTATCCGATAAGAATGGCTGTCTCGGAAGACGATGGAACGAGCTGGTCAGCGCTCGAGCCCATTGGCGCGTTCGGTGGGATCGTAGCCATGGCGTCAGTGGAGCGGCTGGCGAACGGTGATTACATGGCACTGTTTCACGACGACGGCCGGTTCCTGAGAAACTCAGGCGAGAGGTCGGCGTTCGAGGTCTACAAGACGATTTCCAGCGATGGTGGACTCAACTGGAGCGAGCCTACGATAGTTGCAACTCATGAGTCGGCTCACCTGTGCGAACCCGGTTTGGTGCGTTCGCCCGACGGACGGCAGATTGCAGTCCTGTTACGAGAGAACAGCCGGCAGTTCAACTCTTTCGTGATGTTCTCGGATGACGAGGGAGAAACCTGGTCGGAGCCAAGAGAGCTACCGGCGTCTCTCACTGGTGATCGTCACACCGCCAAGTATGCCAGGGATGGGAGACTCTTCATCACCTTCCGGGATCAGGCCACAGAGAGCCCTACGAAAGGCGATTGGGTCGCCTGGGTGGGCACCTACGATGACATCTTAGATGGTGGAGACGGCCAATACCGCGTGCGATTGATGGACAACAAGAAGGACGCCGACACTGCCTATCCGGGCTTGGAACTGTTACCGGACGGGACGTTCGTCACTACCACGTACGGCCACTGGATTGAAGGGGAGGACCCCTACATTGTAAGTGTGCGGCTCAGGCTGGAGGAGCTGGACGAAATGGCGGGAGGTTAGGCCGATTCCGGGAGTTCGGGCTTCGTTGGCCCGAGATCGATTCCGTACCGCTGCTGAAACAACTTCGTGAACGTCAGTCCGCATTCGTCGCACATCGTGTACGGCTCTTCCATCGGTGTGGCACATACCAGACAAGCCTGCTCCGACTGCCCTGCGTGCCAATCGGGATTCAGGTTCTCTCGGTCGAACTCGAGTTCACGTGACGGCCAGATTGGGCGCCAGGGTGGCTTCTCAGCTGTGGTACTGACCGGTACGCCGTTGTTGCCAGATGCTCCGTGTCGACGCCACCATATTTCGGCGAAACAAGACAGATCCAAGAAGTGCTGACGTGTCTGCTGATCACTAATGGGATTTTGGGGGATGGCACTGTCATCCCGGGTCAGCGGGTACGCCACGCGGTCTTGCCTCGGGGTGTACCGTACTCGTCCGTGTTTCTCGTCTATCAGTTCGATCATGGACAGTATGCTCGGGTTGCCGGTCGTGCTACACGCTCACATGCAGAATCTGCTGAACGACGGCCTGACTCTCTGTGGTTTGGGTCACTGTCGGAACCGGTAGCAGGAAAAGGTGAGGTGGGTCACTAGTGGGGATGGACGCACGCCGGATGCGGCTCGCATCCGGCGTGATGGTCACGGAGGGCCGGGGACTCGGACCCCGATGGGATTGCTCCCGGCGTTTTTCAAGTTCGCCAAAGTCTTTTGCGTTTGGTTGCGTCTGGCTCTATCTGCCCATCGTTCTTAGAAAAGAGGACGGGGCCCTTTGCGTCTGACTCCGTCCGTATGCATCTGTCTGCGGGCTTATGTGCCCAAGAATGTGCCCAGGTTTTGACAGCACGGGGTACGGCTCGTAACTCAATTCCCCACCTTCGCCTTCAACTCCTCGAACCAGTTCACCACGATCCGCACCGGGATGATTGGGACGCCACCAACTTCAGTCTCCGAAACCACCGAGGGCACTCCTCCGTTTGTGATCGGTGCTCTCATTACGCTGATACCATCCCGGTAATAAATGGCAGATCCCTCGGGTGCCCAAACAGGCTGGGTGCCGCCCCCGGACGAGACTATCTGCTGCGTCTCGGCCTCCGGGAACGACCGTATGTAGACCTCTGGGATGCCAGACTCGTCAGACACGTATGCAAGCCACGCCCCGTCTGGCGAGATTGTACCACTGGTCTCATTCCAGTCGGCTCGGAGGTAATCCGAGAAGCCGGTGGTGTTGTCGTTCCTTGGGGTCATGAGCAGCATGTCACGTCCCCGCTCTTGCGTTTGCACTTCCACAAGGAGTTGCGTGCCGTCAATCGACAGTGCCAGTGGGTGATCATGATCTTCGCGATGGTATAGTGGCTCCTCGTCCTGTGAGGCGTCAGCAAGCCTGCGGAACCCGTCGTAAGAGGCAGAGGCATCGGTGTAGCCCGAGTAGTAGACATACCGGCCGTCTCGCGACCACCAGGGCGACCTGTAGTTACTTCCACGGGTGAGCGGGAAGTTGGCACCTGTCACTCGGTCGTAGATCCAGATCTGTCGACCGTTTTCGTATGCGAGCTGTCGGCCGTCAGGTGGCGAGAAGCGCGGATGGTTGAGGTCGCCTTCCATCGGGAGCGGGGCCTCTGTACCGTCGTGATCCACAATTACAAGCTGACGTTCGGCACCGAACCCAGGAAGGCCGAATACAGCCGTCCCCGTCTCTGAGACGTCGAACTGGGTCGCGCCCCCGTTAAAGACCAGGACCTCAGGGAGGACGGTGTGAGGTTCGCCCGTCACTCGGTGCGTTTCGAGATCGAACGGAACCGCCATTAACGCCTGGCTACCGTGCCCGTACACGAGGTGCCCTGTCGGAACATACTTCGGATTGTTGCCGGCCACTCCAAGGTCGGCCACCACACCCGACCCGATCTCCACCATCATCAGCCTTCTGGTGTATACGTCCCCCGGACCCTGGAAGATCACGGCCTCGCCATCGGGTAGGAGGTGTGGTCGAACGATGGCCGCGGAATCGAGATCCGCGATAAGGGTGCGGTCCCCACCCAAGGGGGACACTTGATAGATGTCGCCCCGCATGCTGAACACGAGCGTGCCTTCGAGGCCCCAATGCGGGAAACCACCGTCGGTCACAGGCAGGACGGGACCTCCTGTCAACTCCAGTCGTCTGATCTCCTCCTCTACCGCAAACGCCAGCCATTCCCCGTCCGGCGAGAAAGTCGGCCCGCTGGCTCCCTCGGTGCCGGGAATCTCCGTGAACCCCACCTGGTCGGCACGACGAATAAAAAGCCTCCCGACTCCGCGTTCCTCACTCGCCAACACGATCTTGGAGCCATCTGGGGAGATAGTGAGGCGCTCACCCGAGCCGATGGGAGCGGTTAGCTGAAATCCGGAGAGATCCGTGCGGAGCGGCACCGCCGAAACCTCCTGCGACGGACGTAGAATTACCCAGCCGAGGGCCAGGGCCAAGACAGCTGTACTACCGGCGAAGGCCATCGACAGACGCTTCCACGGACCGCTCGCCGGTGCACCAGCCATGGTCGCCGCGCCTGTCGTCGGCGACGTGAAGCTCGGATTCGTCAACGCCTCGGCGAACTTCGCCGCGCTCTCGAACCGATCCGCCGCCAACTTCTCCAACGACTTGGCCACCGCCGCCGTCACGTTGGTTGGCACCGACTTGCGTAGCTCGGTCACGGGGCGGGGCGTATCCGTCACGATCTTCATGATGATCTGTTGTGCCGAGTTGCCCATGTGCGGCGGTTCGCCCGTCAGCATCTCGTACAGCACGCTACCCAATGAGTACACGTCCGATCGTGCCGTAACGTCCTTCTCGGCGGTTGCTTGTTCCGGCGACATGTAGTGCGGCGTGCCGAGCGACAGACCTGTCTCGGTCATCCGCCCACCCGCTGCCGCGCTCACGGCCAACGCGATGCCAAAGTCGGCCACCATGGGGCGGCCCTTATGGAGCAGGATGTTCTCGGGCTTGATGTCGCGGTGGATCACCCCTTCTTGGTGCGCG
>JBDGZZ010000004.1:0-61449 GCA_039588335.1 Gemmatimonadota bacterium
GTCACGGCGCGCACTAGCTGAGAAAGAGGCACGGTCAGCGGACGAAGCGCTGTTGGTCGAACGCCTCATGAGGCTTGGCATCGAAATGCCGGTCAAGGTACACGAGAACCGAACAGTCCTGGTGAGTTGCACGGACCGAAGCCTTCGCGTCCATAGAGGATATGCCTATGCTTCGGATCGCACCCTTCGCGCGGTACTCACCTTCGTGCACCCGTACACACGACGAGCGAATCGGAAGCAGGCACAGCTGGAAGTAACGTCCTTTCCGGTCGATAACTACGTGTCCCCCGCGCGAAAGCGGCGCCGGCAAGCCCAGGTGAAGCCACGCGACCGCCCCATTCTCCAACAACTCAGAGAACTTCACGAGAGCCTCAATCGGGCTCACTTTGATGGGTGCCTATCACACATACGGTTTCGCATTTCCGACAGGATGCGCACCCGACTAGGAGAACTCACTGTCGACTCAACCACGAACGAGGCGGTGGAGATTGGTATCAGTAGGCGACATCTCCAACGTGACGAGTGGAGCGAGGTAGTACACACGGTTCTGCACGAGATGGTACACCAATGGCAGGCGGAGCGCGGGCTCGAGATCGACCACGGGGCGACTTTCCGCCGGAAAGCATTGGAGGTGGGAGTGGAGCCCCGTGCGATCCGAGACGTCAGGGCAACCCAGGACGCTGCACGTTACAACTAGAACGAGGGACCAATGGCTTTTCAAGGAGTGGATTTCTACGACGTCGAGTCGCTGCTAGGAGAAGACGAACGTGCGGTTAGAGACACGGTACGTCGGTGGGTGGAAGACGAGGTACTTCCGATCATCGCGGAACACTATCTAGAAGGCAAGTTCCCGACGCATCTTGTGCCGGCAATGGGTGAGCTGGGATTCTTCGGTGCCAACCTGCCGTCTGAATATGGATGTGCCGAACTCAACAATGTGTCCTACGGCCTCATAATGCAGGAACTAGAGCGCGGCGACAGCGGAGTGCGGTCATTCGCATCGGTTCAAGGCGCGCTCGTCATGTATCCGATCTACACCTTCGGAAGCGAAGACCAAAAACGCCAGTGGCTGCCCCGGATGGCAACGGGTGAGGTGATAGGCTGCTTCGGCCTGACCGAACCCGATTCCGGATCGAACCCTGGCGGGCTGCTCACGACGGCGCGCAAAGACGGAGACTCGTGGGTCTTAAACGGGGCCAAGATGTGGATCACCAATGGCTCCAGCGCGCATGTCGCGGTCATCTGGGCCAAGACCGGCTCGCTGGAGGACACTTCATCGATCAGAGGTTTCATCGTGCCCACGGATGCACCGGGGTTCTCCGCCACAGACCAGAAAGGCAAGCTCTCGCTGCGTGCGAGCGACACGAGCGAACTGGTATTGGAGGACGTGCGGGTTCCCAAGGACGCGATCCTGCCGGATAGTCATGGCCTTCGGAGCCCGTTGATGTGCCTCACCCAGGCACGATACGGGATCGCGTGGGGAGGTGTCGGAGCTGCCATGGCCTGTTACGACGAGGCGGTCAGTTATGCCAAGAACCGCGTGATGTTCGACCGACCGATTGGTGGCTTCCAATTGCAGCAGGCCCGGCTGGCCGAAATGCTCACTGAGATCACCAAGGCACAGTTGCTCTGCATACAACTCGGACGACTCAAGGACGCCGGGACCATGACGCCCGAACAAGTCTCTCTTGCCAAGCGGAATAACGTAGACATGGCGGCGGAGTGCGCCCGTGAAACCCGCAGACTCCTGGGCGCCAATGGGATTCTGGCCGAGTACCAAGCCCTCAGGCATCTCGCAAACCTCGAAAGTGTCTACACCTACGAAGGGACGCACGACGTTCACACGCTTGTCCTCGGGATGGCCATTACCGGCATAGACGCGTTCCGTGGATCCACGGCGGGTGGGTGAGCTGAGGTCTGGCAATGTGTAAGGTGTAAGGTTGGGCGTCATGCCGTCGCGCACGCTGCAACCTCGTGCCGTCGTTTCTCGTAGGGCCAGGTGGACGAAGTAATTCCCGTCAGGGGGGAGAAACTGATGTGGCACTTGATTTGGTTCCTGCTGATTGGCCTGACCGCCGGTTGGCTGGCTGGGAAGGTTACTAGGGGCCGCGGCTACGGACTGTTTGGCAATATGGCTCTTGGCACAATCGGAGCTCTCCTAGGGGGCTTTCTGTTCGGCTTGCTCGGAATCCCTCTTGGGGGTGTGTTCGGAGCCTTGCTCATGTCATTTGCGGGCGCGATGATCGTGCTCTTCCTGGTCAGACTGATGAAGAAGGTGTGAGCAGCTCTCGCAGTTCACATCACTACCTGTAAGTAGTTGCCAAGTAATAAGTTGGCTCGCTCGGCCCGGATTCGGGTCGAGCGAGCCTTGCCCCTTCGACGAGATCGTCTTACCGCCTTCTCCTGAGCTATCATGTCCGCAGCAGCTCGTTGGCGGTGGGGCGATTGGTCGATTGGGGCTCCTCAGATTTTAGCTTGCTTACCTGGGCTGGCTTCTTGCTAAAGGCCTGGGGATTCTCCATGCGGATGTTGCCGTTGATCTTACCGCCCTCCAGGACGGTGATTTGCGGCGTGGTGATGTCCCCATTCACTACCGATGTGGCCTGGACCTCGACCCGCTCGTCGGCGTAGACGGCGCCCCTGGCCTCTCCCCCGATGATGGCCTGACGGGCGTAGATGTCGCCCTCCACAATGCCCCCCTTTACCACCAATACCTGGCCTTTGGCCCGGACAGTGCCCTCGACGATGCCTTCGATCTTGATCACACCGTCGACCTCGAGTTCGCCCTTGATTCGAGTTCCCGCGGCAAGGATCGACAGGCCTTCCTGACCGTTGCTGCGCGTGCTAGGTGTGCGGTCAGCATCACGTGGGGCCGATGAGAACATTGCCATGACTGCGACTCCTTGCTGAGAGATTCCGGTTCCAATACCCAGGGTGCGAAGCGAAGGTACTGCAACTGCGGCCTGTCACCTGTGATATTCGTCACCGTAGGCTGCTCGACCGAGGCCGAAACGGCTGAGGCGCTTGGTACCAGGCCGGGGCGGAGAATGCAGAACGTGTTTGCCATCACGGTGTATCCCACAGTGAGATCTTAGAGTCACGGGTCCCGACAACACTACATTTGCCGAGGTTGAGATATGGTAACAAGGAGAGGGGGTGCGTTCGCGCTCCTAATGGTCGTCACCTGTGTGCTGATGAACTCGTCCTGCGATAGTTCCACGACCACCGGCAGCGATGGACCTCCCGCCAGGCAGCTTCCAGTTGTCGATGACCTGGACCTACTAGAGGTGGTCGACGGATTCAATACACCAGTTTACCTGACTGCTCCGGATGGAGACGATCGTCTGTTTGTGGTTGAGAAGTCAGGGACGATCCGAATCGTGGCTTCCGGGCAGACTGTGACCGACGCCTTCCTAGACATCTCCGGTTCAGTCAGTAACGGTGGAGAACAGGGGCTGTTGTCCTTGGCATTCCATCCAGACTACTCAACCAACGGCTACTTCTACGTCTGCTACACGGATCTGGGCGGTGACACTCGAGTCGTTCGTTATACAGTCTCGGGTGATCCGAATGTGGCCGACGCCGGCTCAGATAAGTTGATCCTGACGGTGGGCCAACCGTATGGCAACCACAACGGTGGGTTGATAACGTTTGGATCTGACGGGATGCTCTACATAGGGTTAGGGGACGGTGGTTCGGCAGGTGATCCCGACAATAACGGCCAGGACCTCGGCACTCTTCTCGGATCTCTGTTGCGCATCGATGTGGACGGTGGAGACCCCTATGCGATTCCGTCGGACAACCCGTTCGTGGCCGATGCCAGCGCCTTGGACGAAATATGGGCCTACGGCCTCCGAAATCCATGGCGCTTCTCTTTCGACAGGGTTGACGGGCTCATTTACATCGCCGACGTTGGCCAGAGCACTTGGGAGGAGGTAAACGTCGAGTCCGCGACCGATCCCGGTGTAAACTACGGCTGGCGTCTAATGGAAGGCACGAGTTGTTTCAACCAATCGAATTGTAACAGTAGCGGCCTCGCTCTCCCGATTGTCCAATATGCCAATGGCGCTGAAGGGTGTGCGGTCGTGGGGGGCTATGCTTATCGGGGAACGGCCATCACCGGCCGGGACGGTACCTATTTCTATTCCGACAACTGTTCAGGGTGGATTCGTAGTTTCTTGTTAGATGCTGGCGAGGCTACTGGAGAGACTCAGTGGGACGTCGGAAACATTGGCAGCGTACTCTCGTTCGGTGAGGACGGACATGGGGAGCTATACGTGTTGACGGGGGGGGGTACCGTCTTTCGTTTCATCCCGGCCAATTGACCCCAAGGCTGGCCGGCGGCCGCCGGCCAGCCTATTCTACCTTCCTAGTTCCTCAAACCATCCGCGATAGGCGGACATAATGCTCAAGTGGATTCTCGTATTATTGGGAGTGCTGGCAACGCTCGTAGCTGTTCCGTTTGTTGTCGGGTTGTTCCTTCCGAAGGAGCATATAGCGGCAAGCAGCATCACTTTGTCACATCCTCCTGATTCGGTCTGGAAGATCGTACGCGATCTGGGTGGTTATCCCAACTGGTGGACTGACGTGAAAAGCTCAAAGCGCGAAACCGATATAGGTGAGCGGGAGGTCTGGGTGCAGACCGATGCAACAGATCAAGCCCTTCTGTTGGAAGTAGTTGAATTGGTTCCTTCCCGCACGATGGTCACCAGGATTGCTGATGAGAAGTTGCCGTTCACCGGTGAGTGGAAGTACACGATTGAGCGAGCCGGAGGGGGTAGCAGAGTGATGATCGTGGAAGAAGGAGAGATATTCAACCCGATCTTTAGACTGTTGACGCACTACTTCCTGGGGCATCACGGAACGATCGACCGCTTTCTCGAGGCGCTGGGAGCACACTTTGGAGAAGACGTCACGCCGGTCCACGTTGGCTGAGTGATCAATGCCTGACACTGCCGGGTACTCGAAGCGCTCCAGGCTTGACAAGTTGGGAGTCAAACCGGGCATGCAAGTAAGCGTCTTGGGGCTGGATGATCCCATCTTCGAGCGAGAACTCCTGAGCCGGACTCAGAACGTGTCGTCGCAACGGCCGGGTAGGAGCACGGACATAATCCTCTTCCGGGTTCGGAAGAAAGGTGACTTGAAGCCTCTCAGTACGTTGAAGAAGTCGATGAAGCGAAACGGTGCGATATGGATCCTTTGGGAGAAAGGGAGACTGGAGCTAAAGGCCGGTGACGTACGTGAGTCGGCCCTTGAATCTGGATTAGTGGATATCAAGGTTGCGGCTTTCTCCGAGCAACTGAGCGGTCTCAAACTGGTGATACCTGTTGCTCAGCGCTGAGAATCTCAGGGGGCATCTCCTGAGGGACACCAACCTCCACGTGATCTTCAGCGTCACGCTGATGGCCGTGCTCGGGGTTTCCACGATAACCCCAGTACTTCCACACATCGCTACTGTGTTCGAGCGTTCTCCCCAGGCCGTCGCCTTGGTGATTGTTGTGTTTACGCTTCCCGGGGCATTGTTCACGCCTGTAATGGGGATCCTGGGAGATCGAATGGGGCGCAAGAAGGTTCTGGTGCCATCCCTCGTTGTCTTTGCGCTCGCCGGCACGGCCTGTGGTTTCGCCGAGAATTTTCAGACCCTGCTCGTTCTTCGGTTTCTCCAAGGTATCGGTGCTGCCGCACTAGGCGCGATCAACGTGACGTTGCTGGGAGACCTCTACACCGGCCCTGACCGGGCCAGAGCGATGGGTTACAACGCGAGTGTGTTGAGTGTGGGAACCGGGTTGTATCCAGCCATCGGAGGCGGACTGGCAGTGTTCGGATGGTACTTCCCATTCTTTCTGCCCTCCGTCGCCTTGGCAGTTGCGCTGGCAGTGGTCGTCTTGCTCGACAATCCGGAACCAAAGGTGACAGGAAGCCTGAAGCAGTACGTGACAGTCACGGTACGTGCGATGCTGCATCCGCAGGTACTGATGCTGTTCGCAACGTCTGTCGTCACTTTCATTCTAATCTATGGATCGTTCCTCGCCTATTTCCCTTTCCTGCTGGAGCTCTCTTACGGCGCATCGCCAGTGCTCATCGGACTGGTGGTATCGGTCACTTCGGTCCCCACTGCGGTTGCATCATTCTATCTGGGGGATCTGGCGCAGCGGTTCGGGTCGCAGGCCCTGGTCAAGATTGGCTTCGCGTTATACGTAGTTGCTTTGGCTGGCATACCGTTGGCCACGAATCTTTGGCAGCTGGCCGTTCCAGTCTTGATATTTGGTGTCGCAAACGGCCTCAATGTGCCCAGCATCTTGACCATTCTGAATGGATACGCCCCCACCGAGTACCGTGCTGCATTCATGTCAATGAACGGAACTGTATTGCGGTGGGGGCAGACTCTAGGCCCGATACTGGTGGGCATAGCGGTCGAACTGGTGGGCATGAAGGCTTCCTTCTTCGTCAGCGCAGCCGTAGCGCTGGCGATGCTTCTAATGCTCGCACTGACGTTACGGCATGAACCGGCGGTCAGTTGACATGGAGAACAAGGCGGCCGAGCTATCCAGATTCGAGTGGTTTGAACAGCTCATACACCCGAATGTATACTTGGTCGTCTTCGTCGGTGAAGCTGCCTAGCACATAATCAGGTCCAATTTCATGAAGGCGCAGGCCATTTGGAGTTTCCACTACGCCTAACATGTGGTGCTCACTGTCGAAGACGCTCCAGCTAGGCTGCTCGTCGCCAAATGGTCGGTAGTTCGCTATCCAGAGATTACCGTCCGAATCGGTGAGCATGCTTCCGTGAGCGGGCATGGTCTCCGGAAAGGGAAGAGCATCCAATTCGGCTTGCCGATCGGCCCTCTGCAGTTCGTGGACACCGGCTAGCCTACTGCGTTTGTATCTGTCTATATCCGCTGATGTGACGGGAACGCTTTCACCTGCGAGGCGCAAAACGCCAGTCATTGTTCCGTTCAGGTCGTGTACATGAACCTCGAACTCATCTTGCCTGCTCACATAGAACCGGTCACCCGAAACAGCGAATACAGCAGTCCTGCCAAACGGGCGGCCCGTTACTCGCACGATGCGTGACCGACCACGGCGGAAGATCTGCTCTGCACCTTCGAAGTAACCGACACTATTCATGAAGTCGCCGCTGAGTGTGTAGCGGAATACTGCGGCAGGACCGCGGACGAGACCGTCGGGCACATCCCCGGACCGAATCATGGTTGGAGCCCAGGACCTCACGTCACGCACGGCCAGCACTGAGCTGTCGGAAAATATGCCTTTGACGGTGCTGGGAGATGCCTGAAACGTGACAACCAGATTACTGGCTTGGATGAGCTCGCCTTCTGAACTGAAGGTTGAGAGGCGTAGATTGCCGAAGTCGAACACTATGATCGCATTGGATCCGAGCCGACCGATCCAATCGAGTCTCGCGAAGGCACCGTCACCTACGGCCTGCAGGAAATTCCCTGATTGGCCGTACCAGCGAAGTTCCTGTGTCCCGCCATTTGCAACTACTATAGACCCGTCGTCCAGTGCGGTAGACCCAACGACCCGCGAGAACTGATAGTTGGGATCGATAGTGCCTCCGATGTCGAGCGACGGCGTGTCCTCTAGCCGCCAGCGCTCAGACTTGCTCCAGGATGGGCCGAAATTCTCCACGATCGTGATTCCCAGGCTGTCTCGCACCACGGGCGGTGCGTGGGAATCGGACCCGCAACCGACCAACAGCACCGCTGCCGCTGCTACCAAGTGTCTCATTGTTTCGTCCTTTGTAATGCTTTCGGGCCCACAGTACTTCCCATCGGACTTCCTGCGTCCCAAAGGAAACTACCGTACCTTAGGGTGGCGAGCTACCGCCCTGCCGCCGGCTCGGCGGAGTGCTAAATTGAGAGTCCAACAAAACATCGCCAAGCCTTCATGAAACGCCAGCAAGCCGAAGCACGCATCAGGCAACTCCACGCATTGATCCGGCACCATGACTATCTGTACTACGTCAAGGATGGGCCAGAGATCTCCGATTCGGACTACGACGAGCTGTTCTCCGAGCTCAAGAGACTCGAAACGCAGTTTCAGGACTTGGTGACTTCGGATTCTCCGACCCAAAGAGTGGGAGGAGTTGCACTCGACGAGTTCTCCAAGGTGGAGCACGCTGCTCCGATGCTGAGTCTGGATTCCGACAAGGATCAGGATGCGCTGAGCAGGTTCGATGAGCGGGTGCGGAAAGGGCTGCGGAAGAAGGATGTTGAATACGTCGTCGAACCGAAGTTGGACGGCACGTCGGTGGAATTGGTTTACGAAGGTGGCTTGCTGGCACGTGCTTCGACCCGGGGCGACGGCATCGTGGGAGAGGGAATTACCGAAAATGTGCGCACTATCGCCGCAGTGCCGCTGCGGCTCCGTGACTCTGATCGCGGGATCCCGAGTTTCCTGGCACTTCGTGGTGAAGTGATCATGCAACTCGAGGCTTTCGAACAGCTGAACGAGCGACTCCTGACGGATGGGAAGAATCCGTTCGCGAATCCACGGAATGCGGCTGCTGGTTCTCTGCGCCAGTTAGACCCGCAGGTGACCGCCTCACGCCCGCTCGACATCTATCTCTACGACATCCTCGCGGTTGAGGGAGTCCGGGTGGAGACCCAGTGGGAGATCTTGAGGGTTCTGCGGGCGTGGGGACTCAGAGTCAACGATCTACCACGACGCGTGCAGTCACCCGGGGAAATAGTCGAATATCATCGCGGTCTCATGGACAGAAGGGATGACCTCCCCTACGAGATCGATGGTGCCGTGGTAAAACTGAACGATCTCGGCGGCCGGAATGAACTTGGGGTTACATCGCACCATCCTCGCTGGGCCTTCGCATTCAAGTTCCCACCCCGCAAGGAGATCACTCGCGTCCTGAAGATCGTACCAAGTGTAGGGCGAACCGGGGTCATCACTCCCGGGGCAATGCTGCGGCCAGTTGAGTTGGGTGGCGTAACGGTGAGCCGTGCGAATCTCCACAACCGAGAGGAAGTAGCACGCAAGGATATCCGGGAGGGAGACCTGGTGCGCGTGCAGAGAGCAGGTGACGTGATACCACAGGTCATAGAGCGGGTCGAGGAGCCCGATCGCAAGAGAAAACCACGCTATCAAATGCCGTCGCATTGTCCGTCGTGCGGTGTAGTCCTTGTGGAGCGAGGACCATTTACGGTTTGTCCAAACAGCTTCGGGTGCTCTGCACAGTTGGCAGGAGGATTGGAACACTTCGCCTCACGTGATGCTCTGGATATTGACGGCCTGGGTGAGGAGACTGCGAAGCTCCTGGTGCGAGAGGGACTGGTGGAGACCCTGCCCGACTTGTTCCAGCTGAAGCCGACGGATCTGGAGAAGCTAGAGGGCTTCGCGGAGAAGTCGGCAGCCAGTCTGGTTTCCGCAATACAGCTGGCGTCGAGGGTGGATTTGCACCGGTTCCTCTTCGCCCTTGGGGTGCCGGAGGTCGGAATTACTGTGGCCAAGGATCTTGCACGTCACTTCGGGTCGTTGGAAGGTCTCCGGCGCGCCTCGCTGGAGGAGCTTGAGGAGGTCGAGGGAGTAGGAGCCAAGATGGCCGCGCAGATAAAGACGTTCCTCGCCGACCAGAGGAACCGCGCGATCCTGGACGATCTGTTGGACGGTAAGATCCGATTGGAGGAAGGAGCTGCCAGTGGTGGGTCGGAGCTGTCAGGCGTGAGGTTCGTTTTCACCGGTGGGCTGAGCCGAGTTTCACGACGAGACGCCAGACAACTCGTCGAATCCCTAGGAGCCAAGGTGACATCTGCGGTCAGCCGGGAGACCGATTACGTAGTGGTTGGGGTTGACCCTGGATCGAAGTATGAAAAGGCCGTGGAACTCGGTGTGGAAACGCTGGATGAGGATCAGTTCATCCAACTGCTTGGAAAGCAGGGCCTGGAGGTTTGAGTGGAGAACATTGAGATAGCCCGCGCCTTGGAGGAGGTTGCCGATCTTCTAGAGATCAAGGGCGCCAATCCTTTCAGGATCAGAGCGTATCGTAACGCGGCTCAGGTCATTGAGGGACACGGCACTCCACTTCGGAAGTTGGTGGCTGAAGGTGCGGATCTCACCGAGATCCCATCCATTGGCAAGGACATGGCTCGATATGTCGGTGAGCTGGTCACCGATGGGGAGTTGAGTCTCCTAGGAGAGTTGTCGCAGGAGATCCCGCTGTCTTTGGTCGAATTGACTAGGTTGCCAGGCTTGGGAGCCAAACGCACCAAGAAGCTATGGGAGGCACTGGATGTAACAACACTGGACGAGCTGGAAGCCGCCGCCTCCGCTGGCCACATAGAAGGATTGCCGGGCTTTGGCAAGAAGACGCAGGACAAGATCCTCTCATCCATCGAGCGCCACCGGCGCCGTCAAGGCAGGACCAAATTGGGTGACGCAGACCAGCGTGTTGAGTCCCTGCTCGAGCACCTGAGGTCAGATCCCCACGTGACTCGACTAGACGTGGCGGGTAGCTATCGGCGGCGCAAGGAGACGGTGGGGGACATAGACCTGTTGGTGGTAGCGACGGATCCTGAGCCGGTGATGCAGCTATTCACTGCCTTTCCCGACGTGAAGAAGGTGCTGAGCACCGGTCCCACACGAAGTTCCGTGGTGCTGCGATCCGGGCTACAGATCGACCTGAGAGTAGTACTGGCGGAGAGCTACGGGGCGGCTCTCGTGTACTTCACCGGATCAAAAGAGCACAACGTCAAATTGCGCCAACGCGCGCTGAAGAAGGGCCTGAGGGTCTCAGAGTACGGAGTCTTTCGCGGAGGTGGTGAGTCGGGGGGCGATCCTTGGGCGGGGGAATTCGTAGCGGGGGCAAACGAGGCAGAGGTTTACGCAGCTGTCGATCTGCCCTGGATTCCCCCCGAGTTGCGGGAGAACCGTGGTGAGTTGGATGCTGCAGATCGACGGGCCTTGCCGAAGTTGATTACGCTGGAAGCTATGCGCGGAGATCTGCAGATGCACTCCACTTGGTCTGATGGAAAGGAGAGCATCGAGGCGATGCTGGAGGCCTGTGCCGCACGAGGTTATGAGTATTTCGCCATTACTGATCACAGCAAGGCCCTGGCTATGACCGGAGGCATGGACGCAGCGAAGCTCAGGCAACAGTGGGAAGAGATTAGCGAGGTTGCGTCAAGGCACAATGAAATCCGGATCTTGCGAGGGATGGAAGTGGATATTCTCGCCGATGGATCACTCGATCTCGAAGATGAAATGCTCTCCGAGCTGGATATCGTGCTCATATCAGTTCATTCTCGTTTCGACCTTCCACCAACGGAGCAGACGGATCGCATCCTCAACGCTTTGCAGCATCCTGAAGTGAACATCCTGGCTCACCCAACGGGGCGGCAGCTCAATCGGCGAGACCCGATGACTTTTGATCTCGATGCTGTGCTAGCGTGTGCCGCAGACAGACAAGTCGCGGTAGAGCTGAACGCCCACCCGGACCGGCTGGATCTCAGCGACGTCCAACTGATGCGAGCTCACGAGTTGGGATGCAGCATCGTGATAAGCACAGACGCTCACCGAATTTCCGACCTAGACCTCATGGCCTATGGCGTAGAACAGGCCCGTCGAGCGTGGCTCGAGCCGGGAGCTGTGTTGAATACGCTGCCGCTCGATGATCTGATGGCGCAGTTGGGTTGATGGTACGGCAGCTTCTTGGGTTCCACGCTGGCACCGAATCGAAGATTTGAGCGGCAATAACAGATGGCGGGCTGGGGGACCCCGCAGGTGAGCGTCCGCCGCCGTTGCGACGTCTGAGCGCTCCAAGTACTTTCCGTGGGCCTCAGGACCTGCCTGCCCCTATGCAACATGTGTCTAACATGACCACGAGGTTACGGTGAAGATCGCAGTCTGCATCAAGCGAGTTCCCGACTCGGAGACTCGAATCAAGATCGGCGCCGATGGCAAATCGATAGACGAGTCTGGCGTCAAGTTCGTGCTGAATCCGTTTGACGAATACGCGGTAGAGGAAGCACTCAAGCTGAAGGAACAAGCAGGTGGGGAAGTCGTTGCTGTCTGTTTGGGTACGGATGCTTCCCAGGAGACGATTAGAACTGCGCTAGCAATGGGGGCTGATCGTGGCGTGTTGCTAAAGAGCGACAGCATATCGGTCGATCCACTGGTGACATCCCGTGCACTGGCTGCTGAGCTGGAGCAGGGGTCGTACGATCTTGTTCTCTTCGGCAAGCTAGCGATTGACGACTACGGTCAAGCGGTTGGCACCATGGTGGCCGAATTGCTGGGACTCCCGTCGGTTAGTGCTGTTACCAGACTCGAGATAACCGACAAGAGTGCAACAGCCGAACGTGAGATCGAGGGGGCTGTTGAAGTAGTTGAGTTTACGCTGCCGGCAGTGATTACGGCAGAGAAAGGGTTGAACGAGCCCCGCTACCCGGCGTTGCGCGGGATCATGCTGGCAAAGAAGAAGCCCCTGGACATCAAGGATGTGGAGATGGGAGAGAGTGGCGTTGACGTTCTAGGGCTGTCGCTACCCGCCGAAAGGAAAGCGGGACGAATAGTGGGTGAGGGGCCGGACGCAGTGCCCGCTCTTGTCGACGCCCTCCAGAACGAAGCGAAGGTGCTCTGATGCCTGGTATACTGGCAGTTCTCGAGCAACGAAACGGTACGATCAAGCGGGTGTCCCACGAAGTGCTTGCCGCGGCGAGGTCGCTGGCTGACGATCTTGGAGGTGAAGTGCACGGCCTCCTGATTGGACCGCAAGGCCTGACTAACGCGGGACTGGGCGAGTCCGGGGCGGACAAAGTGCTCGCGTGCTTTTCTGCCGATCTCGAGTTGTACCAGGCTGACCGATATGCGCTAATAACGGCGGAACAGGCAACAGCTGGGGGATACTCGGCAGTCGTGTTGGGAGCGACGGCCTTTGGGAAGGATCTTGGCCCTCGGATTGCCGCAAGGCTGGGCTGTCCTCTGGCCAGCGACGTTACTAGCATAACCGGCGGCGAAGGGATAGTTGTCACACGTCCCGTATATTCGGGTAAGGCAACCTACAAGTTGAAGATCACAACGGAGCCCAGCGTGATCTCGATTCGACCCAACGCGTTTGCTCCAGTTGCGGCATCTCGTTCGGGAAGCATGGAAGAAATCTCGGCTGGCGACAGCGCCAAGACTTCATCTGCGCGGACCGTGAAGGTGAAGGAGCCGGAACATGCCGCGCTCGACGTGGCCGAGGCTTCAGCTGTGGTGAGTGGTGGACGTGGCATGAAAGAACCGGAACACTTCCGTCTCATCGAGGATCTTGCTGGGGCTCTGGGGGCAGCTGTAGGTGCGTCGCGCGCCGTGGTGGACGCAGGCTGGCGACCGCACTCTGAACAAGTCGGGCAGACCGGAAAGACGGTGAGCCCGAACCTGTATGTGGCGGTGGGCATCTCCGGTGCGATCCAGCACTTGGCCGGCATGAGAACGGCCAAGGTAGTTGTGGCGATCAACAAGGATCCCGATGCCCCGATCTTCAAGGTCGCTGACTATGGTATTGTGGGCGACCTATTCGAGATCGTACCGAAACTCACCGATGAGATCAGGAAGGTCCGCGAGGGCTAGTGTGAAGGAGCAGAGAAAGCTAGTTCCCGTCGACTATCAGGCCGCCCTTCCCAGAGATCAGTTGATTCTCGATGGCCCGGTCGATGATGAGCGTATAGAGATGGATGTGCTATTTGTCGGTGGAGGGCCTGCCGGCCTTGCAGGTGCAATCGAGCTTGCGCGCCTTGTGCGAGAAGACAATGAAAGGGAAGACGGCATCGGTGAGGTGAGTATCGGCGTGCTCGAGAAGTCCGGTGCTCTTGGTGAGCATTCTCTGTCAGGGGCAGTAGTGAACCCGCGTCCTTTCCGCGAACTCTTCCCAAACCTGAGCGACGAAGACTTCCCGTTCCGCACACGAGTGGAGAAGGAAGCCATCTATCTTCTTTCACCCAAGGCTGCGAGGAGACTCCCGACTCCTCCGACGATGCGCAATCACGGAAACTACGTTGCCTCGATCTGCGAGATCGTGAAGTGGTTGGGTGAGCGAGCGGAGGAAGCAGGAGTCGACATCTTTGCTGGTTTTCCCGCAGGAGCTCTGCGAGTGGACGGCAACCGCGTCGTCGGCGTTCGAACAGTTGCATCTGGACTCGACCGGGAAGGAAACGCAGGATCCAGCTATATGCCTCCCACCGACGTGGTGGCAAAAGTCACTGCGCTGGCGGAGGGATCGCGCGGGCTGCTGTCTCAAGTGTATCAAGAATGGCAGGGTATAGGCTCTGAGAACCCACAGATATATGCGTTAGGAGTCAAGGAGCTTTGGGAAACCAAACAACCTTTGGACAGGATCATCCACACTATGGGCTGGCCGCTGCCACGCGATGCGTTCGGCGGCAGCTTCATGTACCCGATGGAGCCGAACCTTGTGTCCGTTGGACTGGTGGTTGGCCTGGACTACTGCGATGCAGGCTTGGATGTCCATGAGCTGTTCCAGCGCATGAAACTCCATCCCCTATTCAGACCGCACCTCGAAGGCGGTGAGATGGTCGAATGGGGGGCCAAGACGATCCCCGAAGGTGGCTATTATGCTCTGCCTGAGAGGCGTTACGGAGACGGGGTCGTGATGCTGGGTGACGCGGCTGGGTTCGTAGACGTTCCGTCTCTCAAGGGAGTCCACTATGCCATGCGATCCGGGACGCTCGCGGCATGGGCCATCTTTCAGGCGCTGAAGAAGGGCGATGTCTCTTCGAGCGAACTCTCCATCTATGATAAGCTCACGACCGATTCGTATCTGGTCCATGACCTCTACAAGACACGCAACATGAGACTGGCCTTTAAGAAGGGGTTCTACTCTGGGGCTGCTAAGGCGGGTATAATGGCACTCACGGGAGGCCGTTTTCCGGGAAAGCGCATCGACATGGAGGCGGATGCGAACAGACCCCGGCGCACAGCCCGAATAGAGCAGTTCTCGGCCGATGGTGAACTGACGTTCAGCAAGGTTGACGCGGTCTTCAAGTCTGGAAATGCGACGCGCGATACTATTCCGAGTCACTTGATCGTGAGTGACAAAGTAGATGCGGCCATTGCGGACTTCTATTCTCGGATGTGCCCTGCTGCAGTGTACGAACAGGTCGATGGAGAGTTGCGGGTCAATGCTCCGAATTGCGTCGATTGCAAGGCCACCGACGTCCTAGGTCCCCGATGGACCCCGCGCGAAGGTGGATCTGGTCCATCTTACAAGAGAATGTGAAAGTAAGGGAACCGTCACCCTCTGCGCAGCAGCTACGTACGCTCTTCCATCAGAATCCAGTCTAGGGGATCAATTTCTATCTCGTTGTCTGCGGAGACTGCCAGCGTTCCGTGGCCGCCCGTCATCTCTACCCGATGAATCCGATCCCCCACCCGAACTTCGACCGGCATTGAGAAATCCAACTCTCCTGTTACGACCCAGTTCAGCTCTAACACGTCTCCGTTCCGGCTCGTGATCAGACGGGGCAGTGAAGGCTGTCTCACGTAAACTTCGAAGAACCAGTCCAGATCGGTGCCAGAGATGTCTTCTGCAATGGCGAGGAAGTCATCGGTGGTGGCGAAGCGCGCTTGGCGACCATCAGTAATGCTCTCCATGGCGGGATCGGGATAGGCCATGCGCCGAACTGCATCCATGAAGGCGTCGTCACCGATTAGGTACCGCAGAGTGTGAAGTATCCAGGCTCCCTTGAAGTAGATGTCGTCGCCGTAGATCTGTTTTGCTGTCTTGGGCTCGCGTGGTGCAACTGGTGCTCGGTTGCGGATCCTTCTCTTCATGCTAGCCAAGTAGGCTCGTGCGGCGGCGTCACCTTGTGTACGCTCTAGGTAGAGTGGCTGCATGTATGAGCCAAAGCCCTCGTGGAGCCACATTTGGCTCCAGTCTACGTTGGTAACCAAGTTGCCCCACCATTCGTGTGAAAGCTCGTGGTGGTGTAGCGCATCGAACCCCCAGTCAACTCCCCCAGTCATTGCACCGTTGTCGAAGTCGGCGCCGTACGCAATGATTGTCTGGTGCTCCATTCCGAGGTGGGGTGTCTCGACGACTCCGTATTTGTCTGCCCGGAACGGATATGGCCCAGCCACGTCCTCGAAAAAGCGAAGATGGTCGAGTATCTCGGGCATGAGACGCTCGGCTTTTTCGACATTGCCAGGCAGCACCCAGAAAGAGACGGGGAAAGTGTCTCCGGTGACGCTGGTGTAGGTTTCCTCCACCGTACGGTACGGCCCGATGTTGAGCGCGATGTTGTAGTTGCTGATTGGAGTGGAGACGAACCACTGGTAGGTATGGGTACCGTCGCCGTTGGCCACAACGTCTCGAAGGCGACCGTTGGATGCGACGACAAGTGGGAGCGGCACTGTGACGTTGAGTGCCATGGAGTCTGGCTTGTCGGACGGATGGTCCTTGCTGGGCCACCAGACGTCTGGGCCTTCTTGCTGGCATGTCGTCGCGATCCAGTGGTCACCATCTGGTGTACGGGCCCAGGTGAATCCGCCGTCCCAGGGCGGAGTTGGAGCGATCCGAGGTTGCCCCCCGTATGAGACCACGACTGCGATCTCCTCACCTACGGACGGCTCTGTGGCCAGCCGTATCCAGAGCTTTCCTCCCTGGCGCTCGTGCTCGAGCGCGGTCCCCGGTGCGGGTTGACTCACAGAGTTCACCTCAAGGCTCGGGTCGAGGTCCAGTACGAGCCATTTCATGGGAGATACGACCCGTGCCCACACGGTTAGGGAACCATGGATACTCCTCGCCTCCGGTTGTACCTGGAGTGTAAGGGCGTAGTGGGTAACATCATATGCTGCTTGTTCGACACTCAGAGACCCGCCCGAATCGTAATTGTAGGACTGGGCGGTCATTTGGTTGAACGCCGTTACGTACATCAGAGCCACAAAGAGAATTGAGCCTTTCACATTGCCTCACTGACTATCCAGAACGTTTCGGATACTCTGCAGTCTGACTGATTACGAACGCATATGGTACGAGCCCCAAGTCTAGGCAGCATAACGCCGGCGAAGAGGCCTTTGCGATGCCGCCTCGGCACTGTTGGAGACGTCATCTGATGAAGCAATCTACCGCGTCTCTGTGAGTGCCCATCGTGCCGCATACTTGGCGTGAAGCTCGGCAGAATCGAACAGCGAGACCGGACAATCCTCAGCTCGAAGTAGCATTGCTATCTCGGTGCAGCCAAGGATCACACCTTGTGCCCCTTTCCCCACCAGCGTCTCTACGATTCCGCTGAACGTTGCGCGTGACCGTTCCTGCACGATTCCGAGGCAGAGTTCTTCGTAGATGATCGAGTGGACGGTATCGCGGTCCTGTTCATCCGGGATCATGACCTCGAGCTTGTGGTTATCCTCCAACCATTCACGATAGAATGTCTCTTCCATCGTGAACTTGGTGCCGAGCAGTCCGACCCTAAGCATGCCTGCTGACTTCACCCCCGATCCAGTTGCATCTGCTATGTGCAGAAGCGGGATCCCGACGGACTTCTGGATTTGCGTTGCGACCTTGTGCATTGTGTTGGTGCATAGTACCAAACACTCGGCCCCTGCTGCCTCAACTGACTGAGCAGCTTCGGCCAAGATTCGTCCAGTTGCTTCCCACTCGCCGCGGTGTTGAAGCTGCTCGATAGGGTGAAAATCGACGCTGACGAGGACCAGCTCAGCAGAGTGGAGACCACCTAGTGTTTCCTTCACAGCTTGGTTGATGATCCGATAGTAGGGAACTGTAGATTCCCAGCTCATTCCGCCCAATAGGCCTATTGTCCTCATCGCTGGAGCCCGAGCGAATCACGATCGCAGCGCGCTAGCGCTGGAGTGTTCCTGCGACAGTTAGAAAGGGACTTCTTCGACATGTCGTACCTCGTCCAAGAGCATCGCTCTTAGAGTGGATCCCGCTGCTACCTCCCGTTGGCCTTCCGGGACTATCAGTAGTGCATTGGCCATGGCCATGGAGGTGAGAATGCCGGACCCTTGCGGTCCGGTCAATCTTGCGGTGAGGGCTCCATTCTGCTCGTGGACCACAGCTCTGAGAAAATGCGTCAACCGAGCAGGTAGGTTGATGATATCGGCCGTGCGGACGGTCACCGTTTGGCGGAAGCAAGCCAGGTGGCCAAGCATCGCCCGGATCGATGGACGTACGAAGAGTTCGAACGTGACCATTGTGCTGACGGGGTTGCCGGGGAGCCCTATCCAAGGCAATCCGTTCCACAAGCCAAAGGCGACGGGGGCACCCGGTCTCATCCGAATGCGCCAAAAACGTATCTCGGCCCCCAGCTCTTGGAGCACCGAACGCAGGTGATCGTGATCTCCCACGCTGACGGCGCCTGAAGTTATCAGCAGATCTGCTTCGGCCGCACCCGCAAGCCGGGCCTTGAGATCTCCGGGATCGTCGCGTGCGATGCCGAGCATCGTGGGATGTCCGCCGGCCTGCTTCACCAACGTCTCGAGGGTGTAGGTATTGGACGAAGCAACCTTGCGACCCTCGAGAATGGCAGCCCTCTCGTCCAAGTCAGCTATTTCATCGCCGGATGCCAGGATCGCGACTCGGGGTCGGCGGTGCACCAGAACCTGGTCTCTGGCCACTGAAGCGAGGATGCCGATTTGTGCCGGGGCGAGTTCTGTGCCTTTGTCTACTAGCACTGCATTCCGTACGATGTCCTCTCCGCGGCGCCGGATGTTTCGTCCAGCGTCGCGATCTTCAGTTATCCGGACGCGGTCGTCGTCGAGTGGTATTGTGTCTTCTTGGCGAACAACTCCATCGCTACCCTTGGGAAGAGGGGCGCCGGTGAAGATACGAGCGCATTGGCCACTGGAGACCTGCTTGGATGGGAAGGTCCCTGCTGGTATGTGCTCGATGACTTGGAGTTCGGTCGGGCACCTTCCTCGGACATCGTTGCTCTGTACGGCGTAACCATCCATCGCCGAGTTGTCCCAGTATGGCAGATCGATTGGACTCGCGACTGTTTCGGCAGCGACCAGTCCGAGGGCATCTGTTATTCGCACGTGCTCGGTGGGAAGCACGTGGATGGTTTGGAGGATCGACCGTGCAGCTTCGGTTGGAGTCACCTTCAGCCTTGGTTCTGGCCGCTCCATATTTCCTGTGCGCGCTCGAGATCGTCCGGAGTGTTCACATTGAAGAACAGAACCTCGGGTTTGCCGTAGCGTTTTACGTCTTCGGAAGGGAGAGTTCCGAAACTGACCGCCTCCAGGAATCCTTGAGCTCTGAAATCCTCATCGACCAGGCATCTCCTGATGGGAGCGAGGCACGTGGGGTAGTAAACAGCACACAACGGTTCGAGATCTCCTGCCGAACTCGGACTAGCGGGAAGGAACGCGTCAAACCCTTCAGCTCGCTTGATCATGTCCTGCAGCAACTCCACCGGCACAAACGGCATATCCCAGGCTACGACCAGGACAGGGCCCTCACCGGATGAGAGTGCCGTATAGATTCCTCCCAGGCTCCCACAGTTTCGCAAGGCGTCCCGCCTCACCTCGAGATCCGGCCGCCACTCGGTGGCTTCAGGTGCGTTCGCGACCAGGAGAGGTGTCTCGCCGGTGGCCAACTGCACTACCTGTGTCACACGATCGACAATCCTCTCACCACCGACACGCTCGAGGCCCTTGTGTTTGCCGCCAAAACGGCTAGCAGTACCGCCAGCCAGTACAGCACCTCGCACATCTACCTCCCGCTAGCGTCCCAGATAGTGTCGGTAATTCGTCTCATCCGCCACTACTCACCGCGGTACTCAGCATAAAGAGAAGGATCTTCCTGCACTCGGACGCACTCCAAACTGATGTCACCGGGGAGCCGTTGGGCGACTCGCTCCCAGATGAATACCGACAGTGCTTCTACAGTCGGAATCTGCTTGCCGAACTCGAACTCCTCAACATCATAATTGATGTGGCGGTGATCGAACCGCTGACTGATTTCTTCACGAAGGATGCGGTCCAGCTCGGCGAGACTGACTATCATCGAAGTCTCGCTGTCGATCTTCCCAAAGACGGTTACCCGGCACTCGTAGTTGTGCCCGTGTCCATGCTGGCTACCGCAAGCGCCGAACACGGCGGTGTTGCGTTCCTCGGACCAGTCGGGTCGGAAGTATCTATGGGCGGCGGCGAAGGTCACCAGCCGTGTCAAGCGCACTGAAGTCACGTTTCCCAATCTATGCTTTGGCTGCGGGACACACACTGCCGGTAATTCACGGGCATCGCTAGCTTGCTCCTTAGAGTCCGATTGCGTATCCGATCGTGAACAGGAATGTCGGGTGATGCGTCCACTCGGAATCGTCCTCGATGCTGGGGTTCAGGACCGGAGGAGCCAGGATGTCATCCTCGGGTATCGTGAAGAACGAAGGCGGGTACGACAGGCGCCAGAGGATGTCTCGGAATTCTACTCGGAGCATCAACCGGTCCGATGGATACCATCGAAAACCGATCGCGGGGGCGAGCTGGAATTGCGTCTTGAATACGAACCCACTCAGACTGTCTTCAGGAACACTGCCACCGAACGCAACACCGAACGAAACGCCAACGTAGGGAACGGTTCTGTGCCACGTCTTCTCTCCAGTGAACAAGAGCATGATCCCGGCGTCGAGCAAGGTGACGGTCTGCTTGGCTGTGTCGACAATGCTGTCCGTCGGTGCCGTCGAAGGGTCGATTATGTTGCGATTGAGATTCGCCACGGCGAGGGAGCCATCGAGCTCCAAAGGCCCGCTGATGCGCATATTGAAGCGTCCCGTTGCCAGGGGCCCATCCGTCGGTCCCACACGGGCCGACCCTGCCGAGCCTCCCAAATAACCGATTCCCAGCGAGATTACTCGCTTGGCTCGCAACGTGGTATATGGGGAGGACTCCGGTGGATGGCCTACCTGAGCCTCAGCCTCCAAGGCCAGACCCAATGTGCCACAGATGAGGAGAGTGACCGCCAGGAGTCGTTTCACGCTGATACCAGCGGTGTTTGACATACGGAGAGTGTCATCCTACAATCCTCGAAACCAAAGGAAGAATGAGGCAATCTAGCCGCCTCCACCACCTGCTACCAGCCTGTCTCGTTCTGTCACTACTCGGCATGGCTGATCTGACGGCTCCCCCTCTCGAGGCCCAGGAGCGTTATCGGGTTGTGCGCCCAGAGAATTTCCGGCGCGAGGCATCACCCAATGCTACGATCCTCGCCCGAGTCTTCGAAGAGACGGAAATGTTCGGCATTCCCTCGGGAGCAAACTGGGTCGCAGTCACGCTCGACGGCTGGATCTGGTCTCCGTCGGTTAGGCCGGCCACCCAGGGGGCCCTGAATCTGCGGGTTACCGCGCGGGGCGGCGAGAACCTCCGGGATGTCCCCAACGGTACGATCCTGGCTCGATTGTCGGAGGGAACCTACCTCGACGAGGTTAGCCGTGAGGGAGATTGGGTCCAGGTTCGGCGAGATGGTTGGGTGTGGGGCAGTTCAGTGGAAAGGGTCGCGGGAGAACAACCCCGGTCTGTTGGTGCTGATCCGGACGTGACGCTGGATCATGCCGTGTTGGCTCAGCAAGCGCGCCTCTCGACGGTTCCCGAGGGTGAGGAGATGGGAACTCTTGCGGCTGAGACTCCGGTTCGAGTGTTGGCCCGCTCTGGTGAGTGGGTGAGAATCCAGACAGAGGGATGGGTTCGTGAATCCGATTTGAAACCCTCGGCTGCAGGTGTACTGGAAGGGGTCAGTGGCGCTGAAGTACGCGCTCGCCCAGAAGAATACGACGGGAAGCTGATTCAGTGGACACTCCAATACTTGGCGACACAAGCCGCTGACGAACTACGTAGTGAGATACCGGAGGGTCAACCTTATATGCTGGCTCGCGGGCCGCTTCCCGAGGCGGGCTTCGTGTACGTTACTTTCCCTCAATCACGATTGGCCGAGGTGGAGCGGCTAAGTCCACTGGCCCAAGTGGTCGTGATTGGGCGTGTGAGGGTTGCCCGGTCACGGTATTTGGGAAACCCAATCCTAGAACTAGTAGACATGGCCGTTCGTCAGCAGTGAGGCGTATACAATGGATGAGAAATTGAAGGCGACAATCACGCAAAGAATCGAAGGACTCGAGGACGAACAGGCGAAACAACTGCTCGACTATATCGAGTTTCTGGACTCAAAGTACAATCGGAGTTCCCGTGACAGGTCTCCGTTTGAGCGTTTGGCAGACAATGTGGAGGGATCTCTACGAGCCACTAGGATAGGCGGCGCTGCCATAAAGGGTACTGCGCAGGTGTTAGATGCGGCCAGCAGTGTCGTGCGGGGAGTAGCGGACGCTGGAATGGCGGTCGTGGATGAACTGCAGCGCTTGGATGAGGAGCCCGGCCAGAAGGATGCCGATCTGGCGACCGAAGGTGAGAATGAGGAAGCGGATGTGACGTCCACCGCTGAGGCCAGTACCGACGCTCCGCCGTCGAACAGGGCTGAGCCCGACGGAGCCTCCGAAGGCGAAGTGCCGCAAGAAGGAGAGGACGAAAAATCGTCTTGACCGGAAGGTAGCCGCCCCGCTACCTTCCGCTATGGAACACCTGACTCGCCGCAATCATGCCCGCTCTGCACTTTGTGCGCAGCGGGCTTTCGTGTATTCAGGGAGAAACACGTATGCCTAGGTTGCGACCCGGTTATGCCCTTACCTTCGATGATATCCTGCTGGTTCCCCGTCACTCGACAGCTCATCCGAAAGACGTGTGCTTGACCAGCCGTCTGACACGTGAGATCACACTGAACATCCCCTTGGTGTCAGCGGCGATGGACACAGTGACTGAGTCGGAAATGGCTGTCGCGATGGCACGTGCGGGAGGCATGGGTGTCATTCACAAGAACATGACCATCGAGCAGCAGGCATCCGAGGTCGATCGAGTGAAGCGTTCCGAGAGCGGCATGATTCTCGACCCGATCACCCTGGGGCCAGACAACCTCCTGCGAGAGGCTGCTGCCCTCATGGAACGCTTCAAGATTTCTGGAGTGCCCATTGTGGACGACCGCGGATATCTGGTGGGGATCATTACGAACCGTGACCTCCAGTTCGAGCGCAACATGGAGCGCAAGATCAACGGGGCCATGACGAAGGAACGTCTAATAACTGCGCCTGTCGGTACGACCCTAGACGAGGCCGAACGCATCCTAGGTGAACATCGGATCGAAAAACTGCCTGTAGTGGATGAAAAGGGAGTGCTCAAAGGGCTGATTACCGTCAAGGACATATTCAAGAGGCGACTGTATCCAGAGGCAAACAAGGACCAGCACGGCCGGCTCCGGGTTGCTGCTGCGGTCGGTGTGGGCGGTGAGGCTAGAGACCGCGCGGCGGCTCTGTTGGATGCTGGTGCTGACGCTCTGGTGGTCGATTCCGCGCACGGGCACTCCGAAGGAGTTCTCAGCACGGCTGCCGGCCTTAGGGACGAATACCCTGACGCACAACTCATTGGCGGCAACGTAGCAACGTCTGACGGGGCAAGAGCGCTCGTGGAGCGGGGAATGGACGCGGTAAAGATCGGCATCGGGCCAGGGTCGATCTGCACCACGCGCGTGGTGACTGGTGTGGGGGTTCCACAGATCACGGCCATCATCGATGCCATCCAGGGCGCAGGCGACGTTCCAGTCATCGCCGACGGTGGTGTCAAGTACTCAGGTGATGCGGTGAAGGCGCTTGCAGCAGGTGCCTCGAGCGTGATGTTGGGCTCAATGTTGGCGGGCACCGAGGAAAGCCCTGGCGAGAGCTTCCTGCTAGAGGGTCGTCGTTTCAAGACCGTACGCGGAATGGGATCGCTGTCCGCCATGCAGGAGGGCTCCGCCGACAGGTATTTTCAGGATGGTGACGTCGCCCTACGCAAGCTCGTTCCGGAGGGTATCGAGGGTAGGGTCCCATATAGAGGACCGGTGGGTGACGTGCTTTTTCAGATCACTGGCGGGATACGAAGCGGAATGGGATACTGCGGTGCTGCCACACTGGAAGACCTCAGATGTGATACTGAGTTCCTGCAGATCACGGCGGCTGGTTATAAGGAATCTCATCCGCACGACGTCGTCATAACGAGGGAAGCTCCCAACTACAGTCTCTGATTCAGCCCAGGGCCGTTCCCCCCAGGAAGATACCGGGCGGTGCTTGACAGGCATCGCCCAGCCCATACTCTTACGCGACTGTGTCTCCCTCCGGCCCGGCTTGGTTTAGACACCAATCCGGAGGGCTGGTCGAGAGTGGGGAAGAGGCTCACTGTGGTCTCTGCTGCAGCCACGCCTTTGCTGGCTGGCACGCGCACCGATTCGAAACACCTTGATTCCACAGTCCGGTTGAGAAGCCGCCTCTGCGGCTGCGAAGCCGGCCACCAAGGAGATCTGCATGGATTTCTTTTCCGACCTGCCCGCCAAGATCCTGTCGGTCAACGATTTCGTATGGCAGCCATTCGCGATGCCCATCATCTTGCTCGTGGTGGGCGGCTGGCTAACGGTTCGCAGCGGTTTCGTCCAGTTCCTCCGCTTCCCAATGGCCGTTCGAATGGTGATGAAAGGAGCCTTTTCCAGGCGCAAAGGTGAAGAGGGGACCATCACACCGTTTCAGGCCCTATCGACGGCGCTCGCCGCGACGGTTGGGAACGGAAATATCGGAGGCGTGGCCACTGCAATCCTCGTTGGCGGCCCAGGCGCGATCTTCTGGATGTGGGTGACTGCAACGGTCGGTATGGCAACGAAGTATTCGGAAGCGGTACTGGGCGTTCACTTCAGGGTCAGGCGAGAGACTGGTGAACTAGCTAGTGGCCCAATGTACTACATATCCAAAGGGGTACCGTTCGCATCGCTGGGTAAAGTCCTCGCGGTTATGTTCGCGTTCTTTGGTGCAGCTACTGCCCTCTTTGGCACGGGCAACATGGCCCAATCGAACACTATCGCCCGCACGTTCGTCGAGGCCGTCCGGTCCAGTGCCGGCTTCGAGGTGCCGCTGTGGGTGCCCGGGGCGTTGATCACCGTAGCCGTGGGCTTGGTCCTACTTGGTGGAATCAGGCGCATCGCTGCAACAGCCGAGAAGCTCGTACCCACGATGATCGTGGTCTACATCGCAGCTGCCTTGACCTATATGGCGATCAACGCTGTGGACATACCGCGTGTCTTTGTGATGATTTTCGAACATGCCTTCACACCGTCTGCGGCGGTCGGAGGGTTCATCGGTGCAGCAGTGGCGCAATCAATCGCGGCTGGCGTCAGTCGCGGTGTACTCTCGAACGAAGCAGGGCTCGGCTCGGCTCCTATTGCCCACGGTATTGCTGATGTGAAGCACCCGAGCGAACAGGGCACCGTCGGAGTGTTCGAGGTCTTCGTGGACACAATAGTCGTGTGTTCGATGACCGCGTTCGTCATTCTCGAGTCAGGGCTTTGGACTCAGGCTGGCTTCCAGGACACCAGCGGCGACCTAACGGCAGCAGCCATGAGCACGACCATACCGTTTGCGTCGATCATCGTGGCATTGTGCAGCTTCTTGTTTGGCTTTTCGACCCTCATCGCCTGGTGCTACTATGGGGAGAAGTGTTTCGAGTTTCTCTTCGGATCACGCATGATCATGCCGTATCGCGTCGTCTTCGTTGCGCTCATAATGGTGGGAGCAGTGGTTTCCGTCCCGTTGGCTTGGGCGATGGGCACGCTCCTGAACGGCTTCATGGCCTTCCCGAACCTGATCGGATTGGCATTCCTTGGAGGGACGGTGGCCAAGCTGTCCAAGGAATACTTCTCGGGGGCAGCAGAAACGCGAGGGACTGACACGACCTGACCGCGTTCGGGTTCGCAATACCGGGCCGCCCCCTTTATGTTGCGGTCCATGTCGGGACAGAAGACTAGCAGTGTTCCAGGCAAGGGCGTGCGGGTAAGTGCTTCGCGCAAGCGTGCCGCACAGTCGATTGGCAAGATCCTAGAGCCTGGGATGCGGGTTGCCCTAACGACCCACGTGAATGCTGACGGAGACGGCTCGGGCAGCGTCGTAGCTGTGTGGCATCTTCTGACAGCCCTTGGCGTCCGAGCCGCAATCACGAACCCTACCCCGTTTCCGCCACGCTATGACTTTCTTCTCGGGGGTGCTCAAGGCGCCGACAAGACCAGTCAAGCAGTAAAGCATCTGGAGCGAGCAGATGCCGTTGTCGTGCTCGACATTTCGGATCTCGGTCGGCTGGGCCACTTGGCCCGGGTTATTGAGAAGACTGGCGCTCCCGTAGCGTGTATTGACCACCACGTAAGCGAGGGAAGCCTACCGCCCGGGCCACGAATGGTGGATCCGGCTGCATGTGCCACAGGTGAACTGGTCTACGATCTGGCGCAGTCGACGGGATGGAACATCAGCCCTCCAGTGGCCCGTGCCCTGTACGTAGCGATAATGACCGACACCGGAGGCTTTCGGTTCAGCAACACGACTCCCCGTGCTCTCCAGGTAGCAGCCCATCTTCTGGCTCACGGCGTGGATCCAGAGGAGACCTACAGCCACGTCTACGCCAGTGAATCAGAAGGTCGATTGCGTTTGATTGCGGAAGTACTGGACACACTGGTCGTAGAGCTCGACCGTGGCCTTGCTTGGATCACGGTCCCGCCTGGTGCGTTGGAACGCCACGGGCTGCAGGGAGATGACCTGGAAGGAGTCGTGGAATTCCCTCGTTCTCTGAAGGATGTGCGGCTGGCGCTCTTATTTCGCCCACTCGCCAATGGCAAGGTGAAAGTCTCGTTTCGGTCTATGGGCGCGGTGGATTCGGCGCGATTGGCGGAAGCTTTTGGCGGAGGAGGGCACCGCAAGGCCGCCGGAGCTTCTCTTGCCGGAGACATTGCCGAGGTGCAGGAGATAGTTCTTGCTGCAGCTCGCGCGACTCTTTTGTGACGGCGGGTTGATCGAGTATAGACGCCACTCTATGATTCAAAACTATGTCTGACAAACTTGAAGCACTCATTGCGGGTGCACTCACGAACGTGCGGAACCCGCGAGTTGACAACGACGTGATATCTGCTGGTATGGTGCGGGACCTCAACATCAACGACGGAACGGTGTCGCTGACCTTCGCGTTGGGTCGTGATGATCCCGCCGGGCTCGTACGAGAGGTGCGGCGGGCAGTGAAGGCAGTAGACGGCGTGAGCGAAGTCCACATCGAAGTGATCGAACCGTCCAGTTCCCCCACGGCGGGAGGTGCCCGTCAGTCTCAAACCGTCCCGGTAGCAGAACAGGTCCCGCAACCGACCGAGTTGCCTGGCCTGGGTAGTGTGATAGCGATCTCGAGCGGCAAGGGCGGGGTCGGGAAGTCCACCGTGGCAGCCAATCTCGCCGCTGAGTTGGCCCAGATGGGAAAACGAGTTGGCGTAATGGACGCCGATATTTACGGCCCAAACATTCCCAGGATATTCGGCATCAACGAGAAGCCACCGGTAGTGGGCGGGAAGATCGTACCGCTCGAGAGCTACGGTGTGAAGCTGATCTCCCTCGGCTTCCTGGTCGAGCGTGACGCGCCGGCAATTTGGCGGGGGCCGATCGTAGTCAAGATCATCAGTCAGTTTCTCCAAGACGTGGAATGGGGCAAGCTCGACTACTTCCTGGTGGACCTCCCACCAGGTACCGGTGACGCGCAACTCTCACTCTCCCAGACAGTCAATGTCAAAGGCGCCATAATCGTCACGACACCACAGGAGATGGCGGTAGGTGATGCGCTGCGGGGTGCGAAGATGTTTGAACGGGTTGGGGTGCCGGTGTTGGGTATAGTGGAGAATATGAGCTATTTCACCTGCCCCCACTGTGGGGAGGATAGCGAAATATTTCTTCACGGTGGCGGGCAGCGCTTGGCCGATGAACTCGAAGTCCCTCTCCTCGGTCGCATACCGCTGCAGGCGCACATGGCCGATCTGGCGGATGAGGGCAAGCCAGTGGTCGTTGCAGATCCAGATTCGCCGGCGGCGAAAGCGCTGGCCGAATTTGCGAAGCAGGTAGTGGATCACTCGGGTGGGAAGTCGATTGCTCTACCGGTGATTACGGGCTGATTTCGGGGACTCTACGCCGTATCGCATCCCGAGCGGCGCCGCCGACCGGTAGGGATGTCTACTGCTCTATCCACTCGATATCTATGTCTCCCAGAATCGCCTTTACACTGATATGGAGTTTTGCGGTGGCTGAATCGTAGTCTGGCGACCAGTATTTGGATCCGGCTTTCTCGAGGCCCGCTCTATCGAAGCTTGCTAGAAACCGATCGACCTCGATTGCCACGCCGACTCCCCGCGGGAGTCTTATCGTGAGTTGACCGAGTCCCAGGCTTATCTTTGCGTCACGGACAACGCCCGCACTCCACTCGCCAGTGAAATCGAGCAACACATCACCGACGCCCCCAGCGAACGAGATCTCGTCGCACCGCGCATTACCGAGTCCGGAGGCATGAAACTCCGCCGCACCGGTCTTCAATGTCAATCGTCCACAGCTGACGCGATTGGGTTTGTTGAAGTAGAGATGTGTCTTTGCCGCTCCCGAGTTGATTTCTGCGTCGGCTAGTGACAATCCCCCCAAGTCCAGTTCCGCTTCGGCTGCGCCGAGGCTCACCTTCAAGGAAGAAGTCAGCTGGGGAGCAATACTCAAACTCAGGCGTTGCGGTGTTTCCAGTCGACCCAGGTCGAACGATTTCTCTACCGGACTCAAGCCAAACTCGAGGCTGTTAGTCTTTCGATTGTATGTTGTGACAGGAAGGAACTTGTCCTCATCGTAGTGTAGCTCGCCTGCATAGAGACTACGTCCGTCGCCCGGTGCGATTCGTAGTGTCCCAGCTGCGAATACCACATTCACATTCAAGGTTTGTTCTCCTTGAATCAGTCGCGATGCAGTGATCGTGCGGAACGACTGGGCGTGTAACGGTGGCATTGCGATGATACTGATCAGGCCCGCGATGATCCAATGGAGAGTGCGACCGCTCATTGTCAATCTTTCGAGATACGTTCGTGCCGGCGGACTATTGGGGTCGCTTGGGGTGTTTGGTAGAGATACTCGTCTGATAGGGCTTGGTCGAATCGGCGCGTGAAAGTACCACGGATGCCGGCGCGAGAGAGGATGGTTGCTCCAAAACCAGCAGTAGCGAGCATCCAGGTGAGCAGGGCAGCACTGACCGTGGCAATGTCACCTGCCACCGGTATCGCGCCAATGAGGACTGCCGGTAACCAGATCGTCATCAGAGCTACGAGCCCGTACACAATGTACCGATATGAGAGCCAACTCCCTACCGCGTAGCCCTGGGACATTCTTTGCCGCAGGTACGCCTCGCCAATCGAACGGGCTACAGCGAGGTATCCGCCAGTTACGGCCAAGGCTGCTGCCATGGCGAAGCCGGCCGCTGCAAACGGGATTATCACGATTCCGACCACCGTCAGCGCGAGTCCGAGCAATAGCATACCGAATACTGGAACCACCAGCGGTTGGGCAAATAGACCCACCATGAATGATCGCCAGAACGAGTTGCGGACGGTATCTGCGACGATTTCCAGTTGGCGCGGAGCGAAGAAGACTAGCCCGAATCCGAGGGCGCTGAGTGCAATGAACGCAGCCAGTAACCCCACCAAATCTCCGCCTATCTGGCCCGCGATCGCGCCGATGCTCAAGGCCCTTTCCTCGGGAACCGGAACCGATTCGGCAATTCGTTCGAGTCCGCCGATCGCCTCTAACTGTTCGAGCGCGCGTACTGCTTCCTCCAGCCCTTTCAGCGACTCGAGCCCCTCGAGAGCTGCAAGTCCCTCTAAACCTTCGAGGTTTTCCAATCCCTCCAGTGCCCTCAGTGCCTCGAGTGCCTGTAGTGCTTCGAGACCCGACATGCTTCCAGCAACACCGGCGACCGCCTCTTCCCGGTCACGCGCTGCGGCTTGATCGATCTCACCGGCCCCGTCTTCTGGGTGCGCGATCGCAGCTGCCACCAGGTTTGAGAGCGCAGTCGTCGCGCTTTCAAACGCCTTCTGATCCTCCGTCCCAAGTGCGCTCGGCTGCCACGCTCGGACAAGGGCGAGCATCTCACGTGGATCCAACCGCCCGGCTTCCGAAACCAGTTTGATCCAGGCCGTCTCCAGCTCGCCACCGCGTTCGTACTCAGCCACAACCTGACGGTTTCGGATCCCACCGATCGCACGCTCGACGAAAACTTGACCGCTACCGAATGACACGGTCAGGGCATCACCGTTTGCAAGCATGAATTGCAGCGATGCCTCGTTCCGGCTTACGGATGACTGGTGTGCGACGACGTGTGATGGAGCATCCAAAACTTGAGCCTGCGTACCCGCCTGAGCAGCGGCTGTGACTTCCATGACGTTCCAGCCGACGGCGTGCGCCACCGCAATAGCGGTCACCAGCTTAACGCGGTGCATTCCGTGCGATCCTCACTGCCTGAACTGGCTGCATCAATCGGTAGAGCATCCAACCGTTGAACACGAACAGGACTGTAAGAGTTGCTGCTGCCGCGAGGACGATCTGTCCGGATACAGTCGTATTACTGAACACAGAGTATGCGCTCCGTGCGATTCCGGCAGCCATGCCCAGAAAAGCGCGCCACGCCGGGAGTCCGACGTTCGACAGTAAACTACTAATGAAGCTTCCTACGCCCGCCGTGTTCAGGGCAATGAGTGTCACAATCAAGGACAATGAGACGGCGTACGCCCCTGAAAGTCCGCCGAGCAGCCACCAAACACGCCCGCTTTCAACCAATGAACGAACGCGCGTCCTGGCGCTCTGCAGCCAACGTGGCGCAGGCGTGAACACCTGTGCCATTACTCTGTCGTCGAAACCTTGACTCGGCGAGTAATGCTGCAAGGAAGCTAGATACCCGTCGATTACCGGGTCTTCCTCTGCGGGCGGGAGTGGTTTCTTGGTCATATCCTCCATTTGCCTGACTATACGTTTGACTCACACAGGAGTTTCATGGCTGCATTACAGTTTGGTTAAGTCCGAGTTTCATTACGTCGACTCGCGCAATGGCTCGAGCAACTCGCGCAGTTCGGCACGTGCGCGATGTATGTACGTCTTCACCGTGCCAAGTGGTAACTCGAGAATCTCGGCGATCTCATCGTAGGGTCTTCCCTCTACGTGTCGCAGAATGATACAAGTCCGATACTCTGGCCTCAGGTGGCCGATCGCGGTCTCTATAGCCGACCCCAGTTCACGCGCTTCCAGTTCCTCTAGTGGGGACTCACCGGAGTCTCCGATCTGAAGTGCAGTGGCTTCCAGTCGGTCGGCAGTGGTCGCGTCCGGACCACCTTCCAACGAGAGTGTGTCCAAGTCTTTCTTGCGCAGATGGTCGATGGCCGAGTTGTTCGCGATCTTGAACACCCAGGAGGAGAACTTGAACTCGGGGCGATATCGGTCGATCGCGTTTAGAACCTTTACGAATGTCTCCTGAGCCAAATCCTCGGCCAGTTCCCGATCACGCACCATTCGGTATATGAGAGAGAATACGGGGCGCTGATAGCGGCGGATCAGCTCACGGTAGGCTGCTTCCAAGCCGTCTCGGGCCTGTTCCACCACCTCCTGGTCGGTGGCTGTCGAAAGGTCGAGGGGGGAGACCATTGCGGTAGGGCCTACTACGCGCCAATCAGCAGGCAGGTTTCAATCTGCACCGTTCTTGCGGCAACTTCAAGCATACCAGTAGCTTTTGCGCCTATGTCGACGACCCCATCAGGACTTCCGTCCTCGGTCGAACGAGAAAAGCACTCGTACGTGCGGGACATGTTCACGGAAATCGCTCCGCGGTATGACCTCCTCAACCACCTCCTGAGCCTCAATATCGACAAGCGGTGGCGGCGGTTGGCAGTCCAACAGCTGCGATGGGTGGAATCGCCTGGGGGATCGTACCTGGATTTGTGTGCAGGCACCTTCGATCTCGCTGCCCAGCTTGCCCGGACTCCCGGGTTCGACGGCCTGGTCGTTGGAGCTGACTTCGTTGTCCCGATGCTCGAGATCGGAAGGCTCAAGGCCCCGGAGATCCACCCTGTTGGCGCGGACGCATTGAAGCTCCCGTTCCCGCGAGGGTTCTTCGAAGGGTGCACTGTCGGGTTCGGAATCAGAAACCTGGCCGACGTGGACGCAGGTCTAAGAGAGATCGCGCGGGTACTCAAACCGGGCGGCCGCCTCGTTGTCCTGGAATTCTCCACTCCCACGGCTTGGCCCATCAAATCTTTGTACATGTTCTATTTTCGCCACGTTCTTCCTCTGATCGGCCGCTTGGTGTCCAAACATAGGACTGCATACAGCTACCTGCCAGATTCGGTTGAGCAGTTTCCGACCAATCACGGCTTCAAGCTGCAGATGGAGGCGAACGGTTTTCACGACGTGCATGTCCAGCGCCTTACATTCGGTGTGGCTTCGCTTTACTCGGGGGTGGTTCGTGACGATCGATAATCTGCGAGAATTCATTGCCGAACTGGATCGCAAAGGGGAGCTGGTACGCGTGAGTCGCCCTGTGTCTGTGGTCCGTGAGATGGCCGAAATCGCAGATCGGTGTATGAAGAGTGCTGGAGGTGGTCCGGCATTGCTGTTCGAGTGCCCGGTGCTGGCCAACCATCAGGTGAGTGACATACCTGTGGCCATCAACATGTTCGGTTCCATGAGCCGGATGAGCTTGGCCATTGGAGTTGAGAACCTGGACGACGTCGGTGCGCGAATTGAGGAACTCATCAAGCTCAAGGTACCGGAGGGATGGCGCGAGAAACTAGCCCTTCTACCCAAGCTTGCGGAGATAGCAAAGTACCCGCCACGAAAGCTGTCTGGTCGCGCTCCGTGCCATGAGGTCGTGCACCAGGGTACAGACGTCGATCTCGAGCGACTGCCTATTATCACTTGCTGGCCCGGTGACGGTGGGCCGTACATAACACTTCCACAAGTCGTGACTAAGGATCCAACATCTGGAGTTCGTAACGTGGGAATGTATCGGGTCCAGGTTCTTGGGAAGACCATGCTGGCCATGCACTGGCAACGGCACAAGGTAGGAGCGGCTCACTGGAGGGATATGGCTGCCCGCGGCGAAAGGATGCCTGTGGCAATCGTTCTCGGAGGAGACCCGCCGTCAGTGTACTCAGCGTCTGCGCCACTGCCGCCGAACGTCGACGAGTACGTGTTTGCCGGCTTCCTGCGACGCCGACCTGTGTCCCTGACGCGTGCCCTGACCAGCGACCTAGAGGTTCCAGCCGAAGCTGATCTGGTTATCGAAGGATACATCGACCCTGCTGAGGAACTCGTGGTTGAAGGCCCATTCGGAGATCACACAGGGTTTTACTCGCTGGCTGACTACTACCCTGCAGTGCACGTGACGGCAGTGACGCGAAGAAAAGACCCGATCTACCCGACCACCATCGTCGGCCGCCCACCGATGGAAGACTATTACCTCGGACACGCCACGGAACGGATATTCCTACCGTTGATGAGGCTGAACCTGCCCGAGGTGGCTGATTACCACATGCCCGCGCCGGGCGTGTTCCACAACCTCGTCTTCGTGAGCATCGACAAGCAATTCCCGGGTCACGCTTGGAAGGTCATGAATGGACTGTGGGGCTTGGGACTGATGTCTCTTGCGAAGGTAATCGTCGTTGTGGATAAGGATGTCAACGTCCGCGATATGGAAGAGGCTTGGTGGGTGGCCTTGAACAACATCGATCCGCAAAGAGACATCCGTTTTACGATGGGACCAGTCGATGTTTTGGATCACGCTTCGCGTGCGTTCACTTACGGTTCCAAAATGGGAATAGACGCGACTACGAAGTGGAAGGAAGAAGGGTTCGATCGTGAGTGGCCCGAGCGGATCGAGATGGATCGGGAAACTAGAGTCCGCATCGACCAAATGTGGAACGAGTTGGGCATCGACCTGAGGCCGAGAAACCAGGAATGACCGCCTCGCGGTTCGAAGGCCAGACTTTGGTGGGCGAGTCCATTCTCACCAGGTACGTGAACTTCGTCAAGCTCCCGCACACCGTGTTTGCCCTACCCTTTGCCCTGCTGGGAGTCGTCTACGCGTCTTGGTCCAGCAGGGTCAGTGTGGTTCAGGTGTTCTTGATCATGGTGGCATTTACGACTGCACGATTCGCGGCGATGGGGTTCAATCGAATCGTGGATCGTACAATCGACTCTTTGAATCCGCGAACTCGAGCCAGGGAATTGCCGGCAGGAAGACTTTCGATCCCGCAAGCAACGACGGCGACCTTGGCAGCGGCAGCAGTGTTCTTTGTGTGTGCCGGGTTGCTGAACCAACTGTGCCTCATCCTGAGTCCGGTAGCGTTGATGTGGATTCTCGGATACAGCTACACGAAGCGCTTCACTAGTTGGTCGCACCTTTGGCTAGGCGGCGCTCTAGCGATAGCGCCGGTGGGTGGATACCTGGCTGTCGTGGGGACATGGAGTTCACCTTGGTGGACGCTCGCTGTACTTGGCTTGTCGGTTCTCACTTGGGTGGGTGGATTCGACATTTTCTATGCTCTCCAGGACGAAGAATTCGATCGCACTCAGGGCCTCAAGAGCGCAGTCGTCCTGTTGGGTCAGCACAGAGCCATCCTGCTGGGGAAGAGCCTGCATGGGATCACGCTAGTTGGGTTGCTGCTGTTTGGTGTGGGGGCGGGATTGGGATGGCTCTACTACGCTGGGTTTGCGGCGGCAACGGGGCTCTTGGCTTGGGAACACCAGTTGGTGCGCATCGGTGACCTCAGTCGTCTAGATGCAGCGTTCTTCAAAATGAACGGAATCATTTCCATAGTAGTCTTCCTCGGTGCGTTGGGAGATCGGATCTTATGAGTGAACCGGCGAGCAGGAAGCAGGAGGTTGGGTGCGGCTGGGTGTGATATCAGACACGCACGGTTTGTTGCGCCCAGAGGTGTTTGAGGCCTTTAGCGAGGTTGACCATATCCTGCACGCGGGTGACGTAGGCTCCGCTGACTTGTTGGACGAGTTGGCTGTGCTGGCTCCCGTCACTGCGGTATATGGAAATACCGACGGATTCGAAATACGATCTCGCTGCCCACAAGTTGCGCGCATCGATCTGGATGGCTTCGTAGTGGTCGTGAGTCATGGAGATCAATTCCACCCTCCGACACCGGAACGACTACACCACGCTTACCCTGATGCCGAAATCATCGCCTACGGTCATACTCACATGTCGTTGTTGGAGTTGGTGGATAGGACGGTAACCGTTATGAACCCGGGTGTGGCTGGGGCGGTTCGGTCTGGTATGGAACCGTCCGTAGGAATCATGGAGTTAGAGCCAGGGATTCCTCCAAGGGCGCGCATCGTAACTCTAGGCCCCTTTAGTTGAGACCAGGTACGTCATGTAGATGGCGAAGCCGACGAGTAGTATGGCTCCGTCCAGCTTTCCCACCCTTCGACCAAACCACATCAGTGGGAACATGGCGGCACAAAACGCCAACATGACCCAGTTGTCCACTGCTGCAGCGGCGGTAGTGATTCTGACGGGAAGGACCAAGGCGGTGGCTCCCAACACTCCCAGCAGGTTGAACAGGTTGGAACCGATGACGTTGGCCAGGGCAATTTCGTGTTCGCCCTGCTTTGCCGCCACGAGGCTCGTTGCTAGCTCCGGTAGGCTCGTTCCCATGGCTACGATAGTGAGGCCAATCATCCGCTCGTTCACGCCCCACAAATCGGCCATCGTGACTGCACCGCGGACCACTTGGTCTGCACCTAGAACGAGCGCCGTGATCCCAACCGCAACCAGAGCTGCATTCACTCCCCAAGCCCGACCAGGTCCCCCCTTCAGCCTGGCAGTTCTCTTGACCTCGCGCTCCAGGGCTAGCGCTTCATCTTCAATCACCTCGCGCTGCGCCAGGTGGACTATGTAAGCCGTGAACAAGGCAAGCGCGACGAGCAAGAACCCGCCCTCGAGCCGGTCGATGAGGTCGTCACGGCAGAGAAGCAGCACTACGGCTGCAACGATGAACATGAACGGGTATTCCAGGCGAATAGTCTGGCGCTTCACTGCGATAGGAGCAAGGACGGACGAAATACCCAGAATCATCCCGATGTTGAATATGGTTGAGCCAATAATGTTTCCGTACGCGAGATCTGTGCTACCGCGAAGGGCAGCTCCCACGCTGACCGCCAGTTCCGGAAAACTGGTTCCCATGGCGACAACGGTTAATCCCACTACGGTGGTCGAGAGCCGGGCCAAGAGCGCGATGCGGGTGGCCCCCTGAACGAGGTAGTGCCCTCCGGCGAATAGGACCACTAGGCCGATGAGGAGCTGAAGTGCGGCTAACGGCACGGGGTATCCGCCAGCCACTCCTCGAGCGGCACCGTTCGATTCAGAGCGGTAGGGTGACGACGAAACCACTGCAGCAATAGGAGCATCTCGTCGATAGAGCCTGTGGGGAGGGCGCTAGCTTCTGGTTCGGGACCCGAATGTTCTTCCACTAACGCTCTGAATGCCTCTCTCTCAATTGGGGTCAGCGGTGCCGGAGCGGCCGCTCGTACGGTGGCACGGCGGATTACATAAGCCCGATCGTCACCATACATGCCGGGGTCGATGTATACGAAGCTCAGTGCGGCAACGGTGTTGCGCGCCCTTACCGACACAGCTAGAAGTTGTTCTAAGTGATCGAACTTGTTACGCCACCAAGCCGCGAGTTCAAATTCGTTTCGATCACTTGCCGCAGTCATTTCCGTGACCACCCGGTCCAACGGCGCGATTGCGGTTGCCTCTAGGAACGATATCCCGGTCTGAAGACGCTCATCATAGGCAGCCGCGGTTACGTTGCCGCAGCAAGGAGCAGCGCAGTGACCCAGGTCGTGTCGGAGACAACCAGCAGGTATGTCGGTTCCGAAGAGGTCCCCTTGTTCTTGAAATACAATTGGCATGTTCATCGAACAGTCCCGCAAACCCAACAGATCGTTCAGAACGCGTACACCGACCTTCAACTGCGCCCTGCTCGTAAAAGGGCCGTAATGCTGCGTCCCATCGGGACCGGGCGTGTTCCCAACGTAGATTTTGGGGGCCGGTCCGGCTGAGACCTTGATGAAGCTGACGCTGCGATTGCGGTTCATGCGCACGTTGAACACCGGCCGGAAACGTCGGATCTGCTTCAGCTCCGTTAGTATGGCCGCAAACTCCGAGTGCGTGTAGTCCCACTCGATGTCGGTCGCAGCGTGGAGAATACGGGCTCCCTTGTCTTCGGGATAGGTCGCGCGGAAATAGGATAGCAGCCGGCTCCTCAAGCGATTGGCCTTGCCGACATAGACGACCCGGCCTGTGGGGTCGAGCATCCGGTACACCGCAGGACGGTTCTCTGACAAGGCGACGACCTTTCTGCGCAATCGACCTAGGTCGGTGAGTGGCAGCGCAAGCGTGGCCATCAGCTTGGGTTGGCCTGACAGCGCCAGCAGAAGGTGGTCGCTCGGCCATCGATTGCGTGGGTAGTCGCCAGCGGCGTACCACATTGCACGCACGGCTCGCCGCCCCGGCCATAGACTTGGAGTAGTGTCTGAAAGGAGCCGGTCTCACCAGTCCCGGTCCTGTAGTCGCGAAACGTAGTTCCGCTTGCCGAAATCGCCTCCTGCAAGATAGCCCGTACCTCCTCATAGATCCGGCTCAACTCGTCGTGCTGCAGCCGGTCAGCGGCGCGCGAAGGGTCAATTCTAGCCCGAAAGAGGGCCTCGTTGGCGTAAATATTTCCCACACCGGCGATCCGCTTCTGGTCCATCAGGACCTTCTTGATTGCCTGGCTGCTGCCCTGGACCTGACCGAGGAACCGATCCAGATCGAATTCATCGTCCAGTGGCTCGGGTCCGATGCCCGCAGTATAGGACCGCCATTGCTTCTCATTCAACAGCCAGATGGTTCCCAGTCTCCGGACGTCGCGGTACACGAAGGTTGCCCCATCGCCTATCGCAGCCAAGAAAACGGCGTAACGGCGCTGTTCGGCTGTCAGGCGACCCCTGTGGACCGTCAAGACTCCGGTCATTCTGGGTTGAATTACCATCCTGAGCCCGTTCTTGAACAGAAACACAGCGTGTTTTGCTCGTCTCGAAACAGAGGTGACTTGTTGGCCCCGGACTGAGGTCAAGAGCCTTTTGGCGGTTACCTTGCGCAGAACGTCCGATTTGAGAAGGCGGGGGTTCTTGAACTGTCGGCCGGTGAGTTGGGGCTCGAGGTCCCGGACAATGGTCTCGACTTCAGGCAGCTCCGGCACGGGCAACCTCACGCCAGGCTATGTCCCGTCGAAAAACCTTGCCCTCGAACTCTATTGCCTCCGCCAACGCGCGACTCCGTGCGACGGCCTCGAGAACGTCCGATCCAAGGCCGGTGGCACAAAGGACCCGGCCGCCAGCTGTGCGCAACACGCCGGATTCGTCCCTAGCAGTGCCTGCATGAAACAGAATCGTCTCAGGCGGAAGCGTCTCCGGGATCGAGATCTCGGCACCCTTGACCGGAGCTGCCGGGTAACCGGGAGAGGCCAATACCGTAGTGACCGCTGTCTGTCCCGATCCGCGCTGGGTGCCATCCGGGTTCCACGCCTCGCCGGCCGCGATGCGCCACATGTGCTCACTCAGGCCCTCGTCCAGGAGCGGTAGCACTACTTGCGCCTCTGGGTCCCCGAAGCGGCAGTTGAACTCCAGAATCTTTGGCTCGCCAACGTCATCGATCATGATGCCGCCATAGAGAACGCCCCGGTACGGGGTTCCCCAGTCGTTCAGTTGCTGTAGCACCGGAGTGATCGTCCGGCTAACGATCCGGTCGAGGAGTTCTGGGCTCGCGATCGAAACCGGTGAATACGCCCCCATGCCACCGGTGTTTGGACCGGTGTCTCCCTCTCCCAGTCTTTTGTGATCTTGGGATGGGGGGAGAACCATGACCTTGTCGCCATCAGTCAAAACCAGGACTGAGAGTTCCTCCCCCTCGAGGAACTCCTCGACCAGGATTTCGTCCCCCGCGGCTCCGAACTTTCCGCCGAGCATCTCCCTGGCAGCAGTCACGGCTTCGCCTCGCGTCGCACAGACTACCGCTCCCTTGCCGGCCGCAAGTCCTGATGCCTTGACCACGAGAGGCTCGGGATGCGACGAGATGTAGTCGAGCGCCCTGCCCTCGTCCATGAATGTCTCGCTGGCGGCGGTGGGAACTCCGGCCGCGACCATCACCTCCTTGGCATACACCTTGGAGGATTCGATCTGCGCTGCTTTGGCCGAGGGGCCGAAAGCCCGATGACCGGCCCCCACGAGCCGATCGACCAAACCTGCGGCCAGAGGGGCCTCGGGCCCGATCACCGTCAGGTCGATTCGATTGTCGGCCACGGTGGCTACCACGGCCTCTTGGTCGCCCGGGTCTAGATGCAGGTTGGTGCCGATTGTGGCGGTTCCCGGGTTACCCGGGGCACAAAAGATGGTGGCTGAGTGGGAGAGGGCCCAGCAGAGCGCATGCTCCCGGCCGCCCCCTCCCACAACCAGGATTCTCACCGCTTATCGCCGTCCTTGAAAGCGTCAGTGAAGGCTTGGGCTGCCTTTTTGACCGCGTCCGCAACGTCGCCCACGGTCTCCTTGGCGCTCTTGGCGTAGTGGGTCGCGGCCTCACCGATGTCTTCGGTGACTGACCGCTTTTCTTCCTCTTCGCCCCGATGCGTGTACTCGCCGCGCACGATTCTGTCGTAGTCTCCGTCGGTGATCCAGCGTTGCAGCTCAGCGGCGCGGAGGGTGTTGAAAGGGTGTGTCAGGCTCAGCGTGTTCAGAATCTTGTAGACCTTATCCATGGGGCCACCCATGGTTTCGTACTCCCGGGCCTGCTCCATGAACGTATCCAGATCGGTATCGCCGGCCGCACCGCCGCCCGCCAGCTTGAGGAAGACCCGCATGGATGCAACTGGATCCTGGGTGGACAAGAGCCCCGCACGGTCTGAGGACAGTTCTGCCTTGCGCGACCACTCGAGCAAAGCCAGCTGAATCGGCAAGAGTGCTACTCCCGCCAGGAACGGCAAGTTGTTGAACCCAAACATCAGGAGGATGAACAAGACCGTCCGGTAGAGCGAATGTCCGCTCATCACATGACCCAGTTCGTGACCCAGCAGAACACGCAGCTCGTCTTCGTCCAGTAGGGTCACTGCGCCCGAATTGACCGTGATGAACGGATGATCCATTCCCACGGCGCCCGCGTTCACAACTGGTGTCTGGGTTATGTAGAGTTCCGGATGTTCGTGCCAGTCCATGGTCGCTACCACGTCTGTCATCAGCTCGTGCGCCTTTGGGAACTGTCTCGGGCCCACCCGCACTGCGTTTGCCTGGAAGAGGAGACGGATGCCGCGCTCCCCGAAAAAGCCGAAAATGCGCCTTACAACCTCGTCGAAGCCTGGAATCGCGCGCAGTGTCTGGAGAGCCGCTCGGTCCGCTGGATGTTCCCAGGCCGTGGCCGAAATGTTCTTCAATACGACTCGTGAACGCTCGGCCGGAAGGCCCGTGTCTTCGCTCATTGCTGCCTCCGAATTTCTGAGGGTACTGCCAACGAAGTCCTAGCTGTTGTTACTCCGTACGCTCACAAAACAGCGGGGTTTCACTCTGGGACTTCATGCCTTTTTGGCTGCCAGCAGCGCCTGGTCCAGGTCTGCGATGAGGTCCTCGGTCTCCTCTATACCCACGGAGAGCCGGACCAACCCGTCGGTCAATCCCATTGCCTCCCGCATTTCTCTGGGCACGGAAGCATGCGTCATCGACGCGGGGTGCCCGATGAGGCTCTCGACACCGCCGAGTGACTCCGCAAGGGCAAAGATACGGGTGGTCTCAACTACGATTCTGGCCCTCTCGATCGAGCCGAGCTCGAGAGATATCATTCCCCCGAAGCCGGTCATTTGGCGGCTGGCCAGGTCGTGTTGCGGGTGACTGGCTAGGCCCGGGTAATAGACTCTGTGAACCGCGGGATGCTCTTCCAGCCAGGCCGCTATCCGGCGCCCTGACAGATCGTGCTGTCGCATTCTCAAGGGCAACGTTTTGACCCCGCGCAGAGCCAGCCAGCAGTCGAGCGGACCGGGTACGGCTCCGGACGAGTTCTGTATGAACTCGAGGCGTTCGGCCAGATCATCCCTGGTGGTTATTGCCACGCCACCGACCATGTCACTGTGTCCATTTATGTACTTGGTCGTCGAATGGACTACGACTTCTGCCCCTAGGGCTATCGGTTGTTGGAAACACGGTGTGGCAAAGGTGTTGTCGACAACAATTATCAGACCCCGCTCGCGTGCGAGATTGCAGACACCCGCTAAATCCGTGACATGCATCATGGGGTTGGTCGGTGTCTCTACGAACAACATTCGCGTCTTCGACGTAACGGCTGCGTCGATGAGTGTCTGATCTCGGGTATCCACAAAAGTGAATTTGAATCCCAAGCGCTCGAATATGTGAGTCATGATACGATGGGTGCCGCCGTACACGTTTTCACCGCATATGACGTGGTCTCCCGCCTCGAGCAGCTTGAGTACGGCATCTGTGGCAGCCAGGCCTGAAGCGAACGCGTGACCGTGCGTGGCTCCCTCCAGTGCGGCCAGATTCCGTTCCAAGGCGTCCCGAGTGGGGTTCCTGGTTCGGGCGTATTCGAATCCCTTGTGCTCTCCCAGCCTCGGCTGGACGTACGTTGATGTTTGGTAAACGGGTGTCATGATTGCACCCGTGGCATCATCGGGTCGCTGACCGGCATGTACTGCCCGCGTCGCGAATCCGTCGTGAAGGTCTTCGTCCAAAACGCGTGTCATGGCTTTCTATAGCATGATTTGGGAGAAATCTGTGCGGGAACGTACGCACTCGCGACAGGTACGGCAAGCGGACTGGCTTGAAGTCCGCGGCGGCTCAACGTACGTTAGCCAGCGATGAATGAACTGCCGAATACTTGCCTCGTGGTGGACGATGAGCCACAACTCCGTGAATCTTTGCGGCGCGTGCTCGAGGCTGCCGGTTATGAAGTTCTCGTTGCCGAGTCAGGAGTAGACGCTCTTGAGAGGCTCGCGCACAATGAAATACCGCTCGTCATCTCCGACATCCGTATGGCGGAAATGGACGGGTTCACGTTGTTGCGGCGGATTCGGGAGAGTTGGCCGGAAGTAGCGGTCGTGATGGTTACGGCTGTGACTGAGGTAGACGTGGCAGTTGCGTGCCTCAAGTTGGGCGCGATGGATTACATCCTCAAACCGTTCCAGATCGAGGAAGTAGGTGCGCGTGCCGAACAGGCACTGGACAAGCGGCGCCTGATCCTCCAGAACAGGCACTATCAGGATCATCTGGCCGATCTGGTTCAGCAGCAGGCACACCGGATTGAAGAGCTATTCCTCGAAGGAGTGCAGACGCTTGTAGAGGCTCTCGAGGCCAAGGACGCCTATACGAGGGGACATTCTTCACGTGTTGCGGTGTACTCGAGTGGAATCGCACATGAACTTGGGATGGATGATAAGGATACCCAGTTGATCGAACTCGGAGCGGAATTGCATGACGTCGGCAAAATCGGAGTGCGGGAAGCTGTCCTCCTCAAGCCGGGACGACTGGAGTCCCACGAGTATGACCACCTGATGGAGCACACCGTAATCGGTGCACGGATTCTGGATCCACTGTTGAAGAATGCACCACAGGTGTTGGGAATCGTGAGGTCGCACCACGAACGAATGGATGGAAAAGGGCGGCCGGATGGGTTGGAGGGAGACGGCATTCCGATGCACGCCAAGGTTGTCACGGTTGCGGACTCTTTTGACGCAATGACATCGGCGCGGCCCTACCGACCGGCGATGGACGCTGTAGATGCCATAGCCGAACTCGAACGATGCAAGAGTTCGCAATTCGAGCCTGATGCAGTAGATGCTTTCCTGCGGGCCTTTCCCGACGAGCACACACTGCCCATTACAACGCCGAAGAAAGTACGCCGATCTCTGCCCGAGGGTGTGGCGAGTGGGGATCCGGGACCATCGCTGCACTGAACTCACAGTTACCTTTCCTGATTCAATGAGCGATAACCTGATAGTCAGTGTTTCGGGTGTCCGCGGCATCGTGGGCACTGATCTAACTCCGGAAGTAGTCAAACGGTACGCCAGTGCATTTGGGCTGTTGGCGCGCCGGTCTGGGGGACACCACGTTGTGCTGGGGCGCGACGCCCGCACGTCAGGACCGATGTTTGCGGACGCTGCTGCTGCTGCCCTGCAGGAGTCCGGGGTCTCGGTGATCGATTGCGGACTGATTCCGACCCCTACCGCCCAGCTAGCAGTGGAACACCATGGTGCTGCTGGTGGGATCGTCATTACGGCAAGCCACAACCCGGTGGAGTGGAACGCCCTAAAGTTTGTTGGGCCCGACGGCCTATTCTTGGACAGGGAGAAAGCCGCGGAGCTGTTCGAACTGGCAGACGGTAGGCAGGCCGTGCAGGCCAGTGACAAGTCCGTCGGCGAGCGCACGGTGGACAAAGGTGCAGTGGAGAGGCATCTACAGGCAGTACTCGAGTTGGATCTAGTGGATATTGATGCGGTGCGGTCGAGGTGCTTCACAGTAGCATTGGATTGCGTCCGCGGAGCTGGCGGCACGATCATGCCCGCATTGCTTGACCGGCTTGGCTGCAGGATGGTTGGAATAGACCTCGAAACCGACGGACTGTTTCCGCGTCCTCCCGAGCCGGTTCCGGCGAATCTGACTGGAGTAGCCGATTTGGTCCGTGACAGCGGTGCGGATATTGGCCTGGCGGTCGATCCAGACGTTGATCGGTTGGCATTGCTCGACGAGAACGGGACAGCCATAGGAGAGGACTATACGCTGGCATTCGCTCTTCGAGCTGTGTTACCAAAGCGCAAGGGACCGGTAGTAACCAACCTATCTACGTCCAGGGTCGTTGAGGATGCTGCTCGGGCATTCAACGCGGAGTTCCATCGCGCTCCGGTAGGCGAGGCGAACGTGGCGTCGGCTATGAAGGACTGCCAAGCCGTCATCGGCGGTGAAGGTAACGGAGGTGTAATGCTGCCCGAGCTACACATCGGACGCGACGCCCCTGTCGCCACCGTCCTGGTGCTCAGCTTGCTGGCGCGACAGGGATGTTCGGTGAGTGAACTCGTAGCTGCGGCACCGCGGTACTCTATAGTGAAGGCGAAAGTAGATAGGAAGGGCCCTCTGCAAAGCCTGTACGACGCTCTTCAAGGTCAGTTTCCCGAGGCTTCCGTTGATCGACAGGACGGAATGCGCTTCGCATGGTCTGATTCGTGGCTACACGTGAGACCCTCGGGGACAGAGCCGATCGTACGGTTCATTGCGGAAGCACCAACCGACGAGGCCGCACGGAACCTGGTGGAAGCTGCACAGGGGCTGTTGGAAGGATAGACTAACCGCCTGAGGTCGCTCGCGATGCTGACGCTCAGCTCGGGAGGCTCCGTAACCTCTCAGATCAGCAGGGACGTGAGATGAAACATGGTCCCATAGCATTGATAGACGAAATGATGCCGGTTGTCTTCATGGCCCCAAGTGATGGGGTGCACTCGAAGATCGTGTTGAACATCCAGGAATGAGAGCTGTTCTACAACGCGTCTCACGAGCCTCGGTCTCGGTGGACGGGAAAACGGTGGGGTCGATCGGGAAAGGGATCCTGGTGCTGGTGGGTTTCTCGAGTGACGATGGTCCCGACCAAACACAGTGGATGGCAGACAAGATTGTTGGTCTGCGAATCTTCCCGGACGATGACGGCCGCATGAACCGAGACGTACGTGAGACCGGAGGCTCGGTCTTGGTCGTTTCACAGTTCACGCTCTACGCGGACGCACGAAAGGGCCGCCGACCGTCCTTTGTCGGTGCAGCGCAGCCAGAACAGGCAGAAGTCAACTACAATCGATTCATCGGTGAGCTAGGAGAGCTCGGTATAGCTGTGGCGACCGGAGAGTTCGGAGCCTTGATGGAGGTGGACCTACTCAACGATGGGCCGGTCACGTTGATTCTGGACCGATGATCGTACTGGCTTCGAGTTCACCACGACGCAGACAACTGCTGGACATGTTGGGGATCGAATACATCGTCGACCCGCCTGACATCGATGAGGTTCACGATCCAGGTGAATTGCCGGAGGCGTTGGCAGTAAGGCTTGCCCGGGAAAAGGCGGTTGCAATCCGCGCTCGTCATCCTGACGTCCCCGTTCTCGCAGCTGACACGCTGGTTGCAGTTGACGACCAGATCCTGGGGAAGCCAGCCTCACGAGAGGAAGCCGAACGCATGCTCGCTATGCTGGCGGGTCGCGACCACCGTGTGATCACCGGCGTCGCGCTGGCTTGGGATGATACTACGGCTGAGAAGTACGACATCACTCGGGTCTGGTTCAGGCAGCTGGACGCCGACCAGATAAGAGACTACGTAGCCACGGGCGAGCCGATGGACAAGGCGGGAAGTTACGGTGTACAGGGGCGCGGTGCGGTGTTGGTGAAGAAGATCCAGGGAGATTTCTTCAGCGTGATGGGGCTGCCCTTGCGCCTGGTCGTGGAACTGCTGGAGAAAGCAGGTTTGCCCTACCGCTTCACCCGGTAGACCGGCACCTTGTCGGCCTTGCCCTTCAGCTCGAGCGCCTCCATCTCCTCTACCGCCGGCGGCTTCCTCAGTTCATCGAAGAAACGCTGAGATAGGATGATCTCACCGGGTCCCGCCTTGGAGCAGAGTCGTGAGGCCGTGTTCACCGCGTCGCCGATCACGGTGTACTCCAGACGTCGATCACTACCGATGTTGCCGGCGAAGACATCGTAGTAATCGATACCGATACCGATTTCCACTGTTTGCCGACCCTCGGCGGCCCACTTCACGTTCAGGCGTGCCAGTACACTCTGCATCTCAATGGCGGCCTGAATGGCGCGGTCGGCGTCGTCCTCGTGCGCGATTGGCGCTCCCCACAGAGCCATAATCGCGTCACCCATGAACTTGTCGAGCGTCCCGCCGTGTTCGAACACTATCTCTACCATTTCTGTGAAGTACTCATTGAGCAGAGTAGCTATGTCGTCCGGCCCCATTTTTTCTGACATCGGGGTGAATCCACGGATGTCGCTGAAGAAGACGACCACGGGGCGCCTGGTGCCTCCCAGCTGAATCGCACCTTCTTGTCCCGCAATCTGCTGAGCAATGTTGGGAGCGAAGTAGCGCTGGAAGTTGGACAGTACAACGGCCTCGCGTTGTATTCGATCGAGCAACTGGCTGTTTTCGATTGCAACTGCGGCTATGCCCGAGAAGGCGATCAGGAACTCCAGGTCCTCATCACCAAAGGCCTCTGTCGCAGTCTGGCTGTCTACGTAAATCAATCCAAGAACCCTGCCCTCACCGCCTCTGTTGCGGCTACCCAGCAAGGGTGCACACATTGCGCTGCGGACGCTCTGAACCAAAATCGATTTGCCGCGAAAGCGATCGTCTGTCGCTGCGTTGTCCGTCAGGATAGCCAATTTCTCTGACACCGCGCGGCGTGCTATGGACTGTGGAACATGACGGCTACCGCCACTACTTCCCAAGGCACTTCTGGAGATTCTCGGAATCAAGTCCTCGTTTTCTCCCTCTACCATCAGAATCGACACACGGTCTACGTTCATTACCTGGAATGTGATGTCAACGACTTTCTCGAGCAGTTTGTCGACATCTTGATGTCGCGATAGAGCCTGCGAAATGTCGAGCAGAAGGGTGAGTTTCCGTGATCTTCGCTCTTCTTCCGATTCACCCTCTACCTTGAGTTGGGAGCCGCTGCTGGGACGAGCAACGACCTTGTCTTCCAGGTCTCCTGTGTCTGGGACTGCGACTTGGCGCACTATGGTTGCTTCAGGAGGTGGAGCCGTAAACGCAGCCTGTTCCGAAACGGGGGGCTGGGCAGTCGGTGGAGTGGTTTCGGCCACCCTGAAAGCCACTCTCCCGAACATGACGACGTCTCCGTTTACCGCAGTGGTCTCTTCGATCGGAGTGCCATTTATGAATGTCCCGTTGCTGGAGCCCAGATCCTTGACCCGGACTCCACCGTCGGTGAGCTGCATTTCGGCGTGGTTACGGGAGACAGTCGGATCGTAGATCGGCAGGTCACTCGTGACTGCCCGACCGACCATGAATATTGATCCCGCCCTCAGGTCGATGGTCTGATCGCCAGTCGTACTTGCCAGTTTGAATGTTCGCAATTCGAGATCCTCTGCTGGGCAAGAATATATCCGGCACTCAGGGACGGCGCTAACGCCGGGCGGCCAGGGCTAGGGCGCGCAACACGGCCCCCGCCTTGCTTTCAGTCTCTTCGAACTCACGGCTAGGATTGCTGTCGGCCACGATTCCGGCGCCCGCCTGGACGTATGCCTTGTCGCCACGGAGCACGGCTGTACGGATGGTAATGGCTGTGTCGAGACTCACCCCGCCCCATCCGATGTGGCATACTGCTCCTGCGTATGGGCCCCGGCGTGTGGGCTCCATGCCGTCGATGATCTGCATCGCCCGGACCTTGGGTGCACCAGTGACGGTGCCGGCTGGGAAACAGGCCCGGAGGACATCGACAGCGTCGAGTGACGGTCGTAGTCTTCCACGTACTTCACTGACGATGTGCTGAACGTGTGAATATCGTTCGATTACGTGGTTCTCGGTCACACGCACTGATCCGTACTCCGAAACTCGCCCAACATCGTTGCGTCCCAAATCGACCAGCATCGCGTGTTCGGCGAGTTCCTTTTCATCCGCCAGTAGTTCCCGTGCCAGCCGTTCGTCGTGATCAGGATCGCCCCCACGGGGCCTGGTGCCGGCTATCGGCCGTACGGTGATGTCATCTTCCTGCACGCGAACGAGTACCTCAGGTGAGCTTCCTGCTATTGCGAAATCATCGAGTGCGAGGAAATAGAGATACGGTGCAGGGTTGAGCGCTCTCAGCGAGCGGTATACGTCGAGCGGGTTGGCATCGACCGAGACATCTTGACGCCGCGACAGTACGGCCTGGTAGACGTCACCAGCGGCGATGTGCTCTTTGATGCGGACGATATCTCGTTCGAAATCTCCTCGCGGGTACGCACTCACGGTTGGAAGAGGCGGAGCTTCGTCGAGTCCCAAGGGAGCGAGCTTTGGAGGATCGAGCAGCCGCTGCAACAGCTCCTCGATCCTGCTCAAGGCCCGATCGTACTCTCGCCGGAGTTCGGTAGACGACGCTCCTTCACTCACATTCGTATTCGCCAGCAGAATGGCTCGTCCGAACGCATTGTCGATGATCACCAGAGTATCAGAAATCATGAACTCGGCGTCAGGGAAGCCAAGATCGTCAGTCGGCCCGCCTGGTAGTCGTTCCAACGATCGAACTACGTCGTATCCGAGGTATCCAACCGCGCCTCCGGCAAACCGAGGAAGTTCCGGAACATCGATGGCGCGAAGTGGGCGCAGCCGATTCGTTATGTGTTCCAGAGGATTGCCACACCGACCGGTGCTTTCCCAGTCTCCTCCGGGCGTCCATCGCTCCGCTTGCCCATGCCGGTAACGCCATGCTTCGCCTGGCTCCGTCCCAAGAAACGTGTAGCGTGCCCAGCGTTCTCCACCAACGAGGGACTCAAGCAAGAAACTGAAGGGGGGCCGTGCAATGGCCGCGAAAGCGGTCACCGGAGTGAGCGTGTCTGCGGCAAACTCACGCACCACTGGGACAATCCCGCCGGAGCGGGCCAGTTTGCGGTAACTGTCGAACGTCGTGTGGTGAATCACCGTGGAGCCGCGAGAGTGTATTCGCCAGCCGTCTCCATCTTGGCGCTCACGGCGTCAGCCGCGGTTGCCGTCGAATTACGCGCTACCTGCCATGCGGCGACGGTCACTTCCCGCCAAATGTCCAGCGCCGCTGCATACTCAGTCGGGGATTCGTACTTGCTCGACTGATCAGCTACGCTTGCGTTTGCGTAAGCCGCGAATTGGAACTTCGCAGTGGGAGTCGCGTCCAATCGAAACTCCAGCCCGTCGGGAGAGAGCGTGAATCCGTAGCTTCCGTTCCACGGGCTGACAGTCACAAACACCGAATCGCCGTCCAACAAAGTCGCTCCATTGAGGCTTGCCAGTGATCCAACGGGAAACGTCATTTCCATATACGGACTCAGGAACTGATCGGGATGGACGAGGAGCTGAACTTTCTGTCGCGAGTTGTGGACCCAGAAACTGACAGACTCGGGTTGAGGCGTTCCGGCTCGAAAGGGAAGTATCAACAGTTCATCTGTTGACAGGACAATCTCACCCGGAACCGTCAGATCGGAGCACCCGCTGATACCCATTAACAGCGCTGCGCTTGCCGCTACTATCCCACCCCATGATATTGCGCGGCGATGAGCGTTGTTCGTTCCCTCCGTCCGATCGTGTTCCTGGCAGCGATCGTCCCCGACCCGGTATCGGCTCAAGATTGGAATAGCCAGCCCGCGATGGACGTCGTGCGACGCGCCGTCGACCGGCGCGCCGCCGTTCAGGCTGACAGCGGTCTGAGGGATTATCGTGCGCGGGCCCATGGGTTCGTGTTCTTTCTCGGTCAACTGGGTGAACTTTCGGAACCACCGAGACTGATAAAATCTGATCAGTTGGAACTGGAAGTTTACTGGAAAGCTCCAGGGCTCAGCAAGCAGCGTATTCTGGGCTGGCGCGATCGTGCCGATCTCCCGACCGACATTCGCTATCACCGGGATCACCTGGGAATCGTTACGGATAATTTCGGTGACAGGATCGGGCTTGGACATGACCAGGAGGTGAATGACGTTCCGCATCCCCTGTCGCGAGCCGGGCTATCACTCTACGATTTTGCCCTGGTCGACTCACAGACGGTTCGCCTGCCCCAGCGCACCGTGCGCGTCTATCTGGTACAGACAAGGCCCAAAGATATGGAAGCTGCCCGGGTGGTGGGCACCCTCTATGTCGACGTAGATACGGCAGAACTAGTTCGATTCAGATTCAACTTCACTCGTAGTGCATACGTCGACGACACGCTCGAAGACATCACTATCCTGCTAGAGAATAGCCTCTGGGAGGGTCGTTACTGGCTACCCATTCGGCAGGAAATCGAGATTCGAAGACGTACATCATGGCTCGACCTCCCGGCACGCGGCATCATTCGCGGTCGATGGGAAATCGATAGTTACGAGTTCAATGTCGACGTTCCCGACGTGACCTTCCGGGGGCCGGCGATAACCGCCGCGCCGCCAACGGTGCGAGACACCTTCCAGTGGGAAGAGTCGATCGACGATGCTATCCGCTCGGTCTCGGATCCGGCGATGACCGTTGATCTGGAGGAGGTGCGAGCGGAGGTGAGACAGCTGGCCCAAGATCAGGTGTTGACTGGGTTGGCTATATCGAAGCCCGGGGCTTCCAGTGCATCCGAGATTCTTCACTTCAATAGCGTTGAAGGGCTTGCCGTGGGTGCGGGATGGATCTTTCGTCCAGGGGGCGGTGCTTTGCGGGTGGATGTGTGGGGCGGTTACGGCTTCAGCGATCGTAAGGCGAAAGGCCGTATCAAGCTCGATCGGCGGCTCGGCCGAGTCACGATCGGCCTGGAAGGAGCGGCGGTTGTCCGTGATGTGGGGGACGAAACGGTCATTTCGCCGCTCCTCAACTCACTACTCGCGCAGGAAGTAGGAAACGACTATGGGGACTACTATTTCCTGACCAGGGGGGCGGTTCTATTGCAGGTCGAGACGGGAGCCAGGAGTGTGCTGGAGGTCACGGTTGGAGCAGAGCATTCCTCGGATCTTGTCGTGACTGCCACACCCGCCACCGGAAAGTACAGTGATAATCCGGCTCTGGGTGCCGGTACGCTGGGCACCGGAACTCTGAGCTACGAGCTTCGCAGCGCCGGCTTCGCCCTCGGCAGGGGGGTTAGTGGACGAATCACAGTTGAGGGTGGTCTCGGGGAGGAGGTCAAATTCCTCCGAGTATTTGGATCCGCCAGAGCACAGTTCCCTGCTGGCCGAACCGACCTTGCAGCGCGTCTTTGGGCCGGAACGGGCACCGAGGAGATGCCGGCGAATCGCAGTTTCGTCATGGGCGGTCGCGGAACTCTGGTTCCCGATCCGTTCCGGGCGTGGGGTGGCCGCAGTGGCGTGTTTGGCCTACTGGAGTGGCGGGTCCCTATCCCATTTCCGACGATCCCACTTGGCGCATTCAGCTCGACCGGCAACCGCATCACAGTGGCCCCGAACGTCGCGCTGGGTTGGACCGGGGGTGAGGTGGCATCGGTGGTGCCGTGGATGGCGACGGGGAGTTTCCGTCCAGTGGTTGGGCTTGGGGTTGAGTGGTTTCATAATCTGTTTCGTGTCGATCTGGGACTGGATCTCAAGGATTCGCAGTTCGGGGTCGTCTTTGACGTGAATCGAGGTCTGTGGGGAATCCTGTAATGATCTGCCACAGAGCTACTGCGACGCTGGCGGTGCAGTAGTGGGTCCTCTATCTTTTTACATTGCGCGCGTTTGCGGGGGCATAAGCTCGGAGGTGGTGTCGTAACTCAGTTCAGAGATGAGTGGCTGGCTGCGACCGTTGAGGAAGTCATTGGCGCAGGCAAGCTCGAAGAACTCCGCGGCAGTGAGGAGAGAGCAGAGTCGCTCTGGGAAACGATCGTCGCGTCCGGCGAGGCAACCGACGAGCAACTCCTGAGCGCACTGTCACGCCGGTTTCGGCTGAAGCTGGCCGATCTGTCTCAGGTTGACCGTGCGGCGCTTGAGACGGTACCGGAGCAAGTCGCCCGCCAGTACCACATCCTCCCCATACGCATCACTGATTCCTACCTCGAGATCGCGTCCTCAAATCCCTTCGATCTCGATTGCGAGAAGACGCTGGCGTTCGCGACGGGTCGCGAGGTGCGAGTCGCACTGACGAGCCCATCCAAGATCCAGGAACGAATCGACGAGCTGTACCTTCCCGAGAACGTCCTCGAACAGTTGATAGAGGGGTTCGGAAGTGACGCTGAGATCACGCAACTCGACGATGCTCCGGAGCTGACTGACGAACTATCCATCTCGGAGGAGGAGGCTTCTCAACGGCCGGTTGTCCGATTGGTGGACTTGATCTTCTCGGAAGGAATCCTGGCTCGCGCGAGCGACATCCACATTGAGCCCGAAGAAGGCGGAATCGCTGTTAGATACCGCATTGATGGGGTACTCAGGGAGCACATGAAGTTCCCACGGGCGGCCGGACTCCCCGTAATCTCCCGGATCAAGATAATCTCCGGTCTCGACATCGCTGACCGCCTCCGACCGCAGGATGGTCGAGCACGGGTGGCGGTGAACGGAATACCTGTTGACCTGCGGATATCTACGCTTCCTGCGTCGCTGGGTGAGAAGGTCGTTGTCCGCGTTCTGGACACGTCGCAGACCGTTCTGTCGCTCGATGCCCTTGGATTTAGCGAAGCAGAGGCTGAGGAAATACGTGGGCTCCTCGACAACCGTGACGGCATCATTCTGGTTACAGGACCAACCGGCTCAGGTAAGACCACCACACTGTACTCGGCGATCCGACATGTGCAAAGCGAGGGCGTCAACATCGTCACGGTTGAGGATCCGGTCGAGTACCGACTTCCCGGCATCGTGCAAGTCCAAGTGAACGAGAGAGCGGGGCTCAACTTTGCTTCCGCCCTCCGATCGATACTGAGACAGGATCCCGATGTGGTTTTGGTGGGTGAGATACGTGACCGGGATACGTCCCAAATTGCGACCCAGGCGTCGCTCACGGGCCACTTGGTTCTATCGACGCTACATACGAATGACGCTCCAAACGCGGTGACTCGGCTGATCGACATCGGTTTGGAGCCGTTCAAGATCGCTTCTGCACTGCGCGGCGTGGTTGCACAGCGCCTCATGCGAAGTCTCTGCCTCACGTGCAAGGAAGTCTGGGTCGAGCCGATCTCCCGCAAGCTTCAGAGGTGGATCGCTGAGGGTTCACCGCTCTACCGGGCGGTCGGATGCCCTGAATGTGCTATGACAGGGTATCGCGGCCGGTTCTCAATTGCCGAAATCCTACGGATGACGCCTGAGGTAGAGCGGCGCGTGGGTGCGGGTGAAACGGCCGACAGGATTGCAGACGCCGCACGTGCCTCCGGGATGCGGTCCCTATGGGAGAGCGGGTTGGCGCACGTTCTCAAAGGAGACTCTACGATTGATGAGCTCCTGAGAGTTGTTGACGTGCCGCAGGAGGATGATTTCGATCGCGCGCCGTCGGACAAGGCCGGTGCTTCGGGCGAGGCCGCCACGGTCCCGATGCCGAATTCTGTGACAGACGCCGGCCGAACTGCAGTGGTTGAGCCCGCACCGGGAGGAAAGAGTGAACTGGACGGCAGCTTCGAGCTGCTGGAATCAACTGACGCGCCCTCGGCTCACGTAACCGAAGCCAAGGTTCTGTTGGTGGACGATGAAGACCAGCTTCGTCGGGTGATGCGAGACCTGCTGGAGCGCGATGGTTACACGGTGACCGAAGCCCGAGACGGAGTAGAGGCTCTGGACCAGATCGACCGTCACGCTCCTGACATCATCGTGCTCGACCTCAACCTTCCCGGTCTGGACGGCTATGGTGTTCTGTCACACCTGAGGTCGCGTCCGGCAACCGTCGCGATTCCGGTCGTCGTCCTAACGGCACAGGGTGACGAGGACAACGAGGTACGCGTGTTTGAGATGGGTGCTGACGACTTCCTCTCCAAACCCTTCCGGGCCCGTGCCCTCTCTGCGCGGCTGCAGGCGGTGTTGAGCCGCACCAACCGCCGGGCTACGCAGCGCGACTCCTAATTGACCTCGCTTGCGTATTCTGGTGGTGCAGTTGGCTTCAACCGCACCGGTTTGGCTGGTACGCCCAGGTAGAGGTGCCACGGCGTTACGTCCTTTGCAGCAACCGCTGCTGCACCGACCATAGCCTCCTCTCCGACTCGAACTCCGGCAAGCACGGTGGCATGGTATGCCAGTCGTACTCCTTCTTCCAACACCGTCTGCTTGTTTGTCACATCTGCCTGGTCGACAATGGAATGTGAGTGGCTGTAGACGTTCGAGTAGTCTGCTATCGACACTCGGTTTCCAAGGACTATGCCACCACGATCGTCTAGCAGCACGTGGCGGTGAACCACCACCTGATTGCCAACCTCCATCTTGTATCCGTAGGAAAACTCCACGAACTGGAAACACTTGAAATCCTCACCGCAGCGTTGAAACACGTGCCTGGCTAGAATTCTCCTGAATTTCACTCCCACATCCACATTTCCCCCCAGTGGAGACCGGTCGAAGTTCTGCCACAACCATAGTAACGGCTTAACGCGCTGGTATTTCTCCTGATCTATATCGTTGTAATACTCGGGCTCGAGACTGACGTTGTGCGGATCCATCGCCAGCACGGCGGCCTTGGTGGTCAATGGTGTCTTGGGATTCTCCAGTAGCTCCTCGTAATCTCCCACACCCGGGTAGTGCAGATCGAACAGCACGTCGCGGCATAGCCGGTAGCGGTCGCAGTCTGGACTCGCCAGTGTGTCTTGGATCTCATCGAGCCACTCATCGTACAGGGATGCGGCTGGCACAGGCAACGAAATGGGTCTCAATGGGCGATGAACCATCGGCGAGATATCCCTTGTGTTGGATGAATCGATCAGTTGCTGTTCGGGAAAACCCTGACTAGAGGAGGCTCGCGTGTTTCGCACACAAGCGTGATCGTCTCAATTGGGCGTCCTAGGCTTCTTTGTCGAGGCCGCGCGCGCGTCTACGGCCGCTCGTTCTCGTTCGAGGAGTCGGAGTATCACTTCCCATTGATTGGACGAACGGCCGTCATAGGAGAGCGTGAACGGATCGGCCAAGCGAATACCGTCTTCGTAGATGTAGATAGCCGTCGCCGTCTCCCGTTGTCTGATTTGGCGATCGCTGAATGCGTGCGAGTTACCGAGAATTGACACCGGGCGGAATGACCGGTTTTGGCCGGTTATGGTCAATGCCTCGGGATTGAAGCGAACCTGCGGTTGTCGCCCAAAGAAAGAGACGAAGAAGATAGTAGGCTGCTGGATTCCATGGGTGCGGGCGATTTGTGCTATCTCTTCACTCCTCGACTGTCCCAGCCTCCCATCATTGTCGCCTGCTGCTTAACAGCCGCAAAATTGGCCGCCCGCTTTCACGGTTCGTCCAGAAGAGACAGGACGGATTCCCGGAGCTCTTGAACGCCTTCCCGTGTGCGAGCACTCGTTACTACACACTGCTCTTCTGGCACGCCGACAGCTCCTAGAATGGCATCCACTCGCTCCCTTCGAGGCCCCCGGCTCAGCTTATCGGCCTTGGTCACTGCCACAAGGACTGGAACCCCCCGGCTAGCCAAAAGGTTCGCCATTTCGAGGTCCTGAGTCGATGGATCGCGCCGGATGTCCAGCAACCACACCACCCCTACCAGGTGTTCTCTGTTAGAAAGATAGTCAGTGATCAGCCTGGACAAACCGAGCCTCACCGACTTCGCCGTCCTGGCGTAGCCATAGCCCGGAAGGTCGATCAGATAGATCCGGCCGTCCGCATCGTACACGTTGCATGTGCGAGTCTTGCCCGGTGTCTTGCTTGTGTGCGCTAGAGATCGTCTGCCCATCAGCCGGTTGAGAAGGGAAGATTTCCCAACGTTTGACCGGCCAAGAAATGCGATTTCCGGTTGTATGGGTCGGATGGTGAAATCGGCAGCCGGATAACTGCCGATGAAGGTTACGGAGGTCAGGCCTCTTTCTTCGCCCGTGTCTGCTCCGTCACCAGAAGGGGAGACCGGTTGTCGGTGACGCATTCTCTCGTTATCACTACCTCGCGGACGTCATCGCGGCCTGGCAGTTCGAACATGATGTCGGTCATCATCTCTTCAAGGATCGCACGCAGACCCCGCGCCCCTGTCCCTCGTTTGATAGCCCTTTGCGCCACTGCTCGCAGCGCTTCGGGGTCGAAGGTCAGGCCCACATCTTCCAGCTCGAAGAGCTTCTTGTATTGTTTCGATAGTGCGTTCTTGGGCTCGAGGAGGATCCTGACTAGTGCGTCCTCGTCGAGTGAATCGAGCGACACCGTAACAGGAAGGCGTCCTACCAGTTCGGGAATCAGTCCGTACCGCAGAAGATCGTCGGGTTCAACGTCGTAGTAGGGATTGCGTTCCAGTTGCTCTGCCTTGCCTGCCTCGAGTTCCTCCTTGCTGAAACCGATCCGGCGACGCCCAGTGCGTGCCTCGATGATCTTTTCCAGCGCATCGAACGCACCACCGCAGATGAACAGGATATTCCGAGTGTCGATCTGGATGTATTCCTGTTGAGGGTGCTTGCGGCCTCCCTGTGGCGGAACCGAGGCCACAGTGCCCTCCAGGATCTTCAGGAGAGCTTGCTGAACGCCCTCGCCCGACACGTCTCGCGTGATACTCGGGTTCTCGCTCTTCCTAGCAATCTTGTCCAGCTCGTCAATGTAGACGATCCCGTGCTCGCACTCACTTACGTTGAAGTCTCCGGCCTGCAACAACCGCACGAGGATGTTCTCAACGTCCTCTCCAACGTATCCTGCCTCGGTGAGTGTGGTGGCATCGGCGATGGTGAAGGGCACGTCGAGCATCCTCGCCAGCGTCTCTGCCAGGAGCGTCTTGCCCACTCCGGTAGGACCGAGCAGGAGAATGTTGGATTTCTCGAGTTCTACTTCGTTGGTGCGGATAGACTGCGAGTTGATTCGCTTATAGTGGCTGTAGACTGCGACCGAGAGAGTCTTCTTGGCCTTCTCCTGGCCAATCACATACTGGTCCATCACTTCCTTGATCTCGGCAGGAGTCGGAACCTGAGTAATTGCCTCTGCGACCTCCCGTTCTTCGTCCTCGGCCAGGATCTCATTGCAGAGGGCAATGCACTCATTGCAGATGTACACGGACGGACCGGAGATGAACTTCCGGACCGCGTCCTTGGACTTGCCGCAGAATGAGCAGCGGAGGTGCTTGTCTTGAGGCATGCTCTATAGGGTCCCGTTCTGGCCTAGTATGCGTTCAGCCCGTCGCGACGTCAAGACGGCGTCTGTTCCTCCAACTCCGCACGATGTTGAATGACCTTGTCAATGATACCGTACTCCTTCGCTTCAGCAGCTGACATGAACGTATCACGGTCCATGTCACGCTCGATTGTATCCACCGTTTGCCCAGTGTGTTTTGCATACAACTCGTTGAGCTTTTGGCGAGCGTAGAGGATTTCCTTGGCTATGATCTCAATGTCGGCGGCTGTGCCCTGAGCGCCCCCTGACGGTTGATGCATCATTATGCGGGCGTTGGGCAGTGCAGCCCGCTTGCCCTCTGCTCCGGCAACAAGCAAGAAAGAGCCCGCTGATGCGGCCATTCCCATGCAAATCGTATTGACTGGTGCCTGAATGTGCTGCATTGTGTCGTAGATGGCGAGAGCGCTGGAAATCACTCCGCCGGGCGAATTGACGTACAGGTATATGTCTCGCTCCGGATTGTCAGCTTCTAGAAAAAGCAGTTGAGCGATGACGATATTCGATACGTCGTCGTCGATCGGGGTCCCCAGGAACACAATCCGGTCCATCAACAGGCGGGAGAAAATGTCGTAGCTGCGCTCGCCTCGCGAGGACCTCTCAATGACATAAGGAGGATAGATTGTCGGCATCTGTCTCTGTGGTTAACTGGTTTCATCCACGATGGTGGACTGTTCCATCAAGTAATTGAACACCTTTTCCTCGATAATGCTCCGCTCCAGCTCGTTCAGGCGCTTAGCCTTCTGTAGCGACGAGTAAACCTTCGACGGGTCGGTGTTCTGTCGCTGGGCAATCTCCTCGATTCTGGAGTCTAGTTCTTCCTCGGTTGCCTTCAAGCTCTCTTTCTCAGCAATGTGATCGATTATCAGATCACGCTTCACCTGTCGCTCTGCTACCGGAGCAAACTCCGCCGCAAACTTCTCGAGCTGGTCGTCGGGCACCTTATACGCTTCTGCGAATGCGCTCATGACGCGTTGCACCATTGGTCGTGGGGCGTCCACGCTGTTGGCTGATTCGATCTCCTCCAGCAGCTGGCGGCGGACTTCGGCATCACCCTCCCGGCGCGCTTCGGCCTCCAGGTCGTCGCGCACAGCGGATGTAAGAGCGCCCGCCGAATCGAAATCGCCAACCTCCTGGGCGAACTCGTCGTTGAGGTCGGGCAGATCCTGACGCTTGACCTCGTGCAGCTCGATCCGGACTGTACGTTCGTCTCCCCGCTTCGACTCATCCGGGAAGTCATCGGGGAACCGTACCGTGGCGTCCACGGTCTCAGTCGGCAACATATGCATGACACGGTCCTCGACATCGGGTAGTGCTTGTCCCTCGCCCAGGACTATCTGGTATTGCTTGCCCTCGCGTGGCTCGCCCTGTTCGAGCGGTGTTATGGTGACGGAGACGAGTTGGCCATGGGCCGGCTTTTCCCCCTCCACAGGGACCCAGGGAGCCCGCTGGCGCCGCAGGTCCTCGAGTTGGGCCTCGACCATAGTGTCGGTCACCTTGGGAATCTTACGTGTGACATTGAACCCGCTGACCCGACCGAGTTCCAACTCAGGCTTCACCGCCACAGACAGCTCGAACGTGAGGGGTATGCCGGACTCGAACTTGAGATCTCTGATCTGAGGGTCGGCGATCGGCTTCAGGTCCTCCTGGTCCAGGGCGGTCTTCCAGCTTTCCTGAACCAGTTCTCTTATTACGTTTTCCCGAATGCCGTCCGAGAACTTCTTGCGTATTACTGGCAGAGGGACCTTCCCTTTGCGGAATCCTGGCAACTTCACGCGTTTGGCATAGTACGCCGCCGCCTTTTTCTCTGCGGTGTCGACGATTTCTATGGGAACCTCGACCTTGAGGTTCTTCACTCCGGGTTCTTCGCTGCCCCTGGTAACGACGATTTCAGCCATTCTCCAACCAATTCAGAAATAACCACTGAATCTAACTCAAGATGTACTGAGGAGCAGCAGCGCCTGTACCACGGTGTCAGGGATTTGCGGTGGTATCAGCCTGTGCTTGCCATAACAGTGCGCCCCGGACGGTCATGACCCTCACTACCTCACTTCCCTCTTCGAAATAGCCGTGCAATACCTCCTCACGGTAGACTGCCCCGGAAACACGGGGTGTCCTGATTTCGACCATCGGCATCTTGATATACCAGCGCTTCACGAACCACTGTCCATTGGGGAGTTGATCAAACTCGACTCTGGCCTCGGCGTAACGCTCACGCGTATGAGAGCGGAGGTTCTCGTATCCCATGTCGAGCCAACGCAGCTCGGCCGACTCTTCGTCCAGCCACAATATCCCGTTGACATCGGGCACCTTCCTGCTTGTCGGTTCGAACTCGAGGCCGACCAACCCGGGGAACTTCTTGTCCCGCTTGAGCTTGAAACAGTGGCGCTCCAAGAAGGGATCCGAGAAGAACACCTCGGGGTCTGGTGCATCGAACGTAGCTTCTTCCGTGCCTTCCTCGGACACCCACCCTCGTTCCTGCCGCTCCGCAGGTGATTCGGTGCGGAACGGCATCACACTCGTTTGGCGGATGGTACGTGCGTTGTCGTAGTTCGGTCGGCCGTCTCTCTCGTAGTACATCTCATACTTGCGGATCTCGTAGGTAAAAACCTGCTTGGATTCGCTGAACGCGGTACTGACCAGGGCCTTGCGGGCCTCTTCCCACACCGTAGCCGTCTCTAGGCCGCGCTCTTTCTCGAGCCTGCATTTCTTGGCGTCTCCCTCGATCTCGATGGCATCGAGACGAATCGCTACCGGCGCCACACGCATTTCCATCTCATGCGTCTCATCGGCGACCAGGTCGAACTGCTCGGACGTGGTGGCCTTGAACCCGATGCGCTCCGAGCGCAGTTGGAAGGTACCGGGTGTCGGTGCCTTGATGCGGAACCGGCCCTGACCGTCTGTGAAAGACCTGTCGATCTCCGAGCCCATCAGGTCAACCAGGACTACGAAAGCCCGGTCAATCGGGGTTCCGGTATTCTCGTCCAGTAGCCGGCCACTGACGGCTTGGGCGCTCGACGCAGTACTGAGCAGGACAGCAAGGGTCGTAGCGAATAGAAAGATCTGATCGAGACGCATGAGAACCTCTGTGTGACGAGACGCTGACTCAGAAACATAGGGAGGGGGGAGTCCTGGGGTAATGGAGGAGCCGCCTGCCTCAGACGTGAGAGCTAGTCACGGGTGGGGGCTGGTGAGCCGATTGTCGGCGACCGCCTAGTGGGAACAGGGGGTGGTGAGACATGCGACCGGGGGGACTCGAACCCCCACGGGTTTCCCCACAGGATCCTAAATCCTGCGCGTCTGCCAATTCCGCCACGGTCGCGGGTGGGTCCAATAATAACCGCGATGTAGTTGTGGTGGCAGGTTTTCCGACCGGAAAGGACGTTCTCGACAAGCTCGGACGCAAGGTCGCACCATACTGCGCATACTGGATTTTCCAGTATGTCTGGCGGTTTCATGTGGGATTTTCCAGTGTCAACACAGGCCCAGAGTGAGACCCACCCCTTCAGCCACGGTGTCGTGTCCGCTATTGTCACCACGAGAAATGGTGCTAGCTTCGCGACCTAGGAACGACAGACTGCAGGGCCGGTCATGCGAGGGAAATTCGATACCCCGATCACATTCTCCCGCGCCGAAGTTGGCGTGATCCGCGAGCTGCTCAACACCCCGGACAAACCGATATTGTGCCCCAACCAAGTATGTAACCGGGGCGGGTTCATCTCGATGCAACCCCGTGGAGGCTCCGTCGCGACCAATTAGGCACGACACAGGCGCGGTATAATAACGACGGCTGCAGGATCAGTCATGCCCAACGATTCACATACTCCCGTCACGTTCTCCCGCTCAGAGATGAGCGCGATCCGTGAGATGCTCGAGAGCGCCGACAAGCCAGCACTATGCCCACGGTGCACAGAGAAGTTGCAGTTTGACGAACCGATCACCGGTGGCCCGCTAGATGGTTGCTGCTACGTGCGGTGTGATGGGTGTCGCCGTACGGCCTTCATCACCAAGAACCCGCCAGATCGTTCCATCGATCTCCACGGGTAGTCCCACGAGAAAGGGTTGGGTGAAGCGATGGGCATTCTCGAGACGGTGGTCTTTGGAAACACGGTGCAAGCCTGGCTCATTGGCGCGGGTGCCGCGCTAGCCATCTTCATCGGCCTCCGGTTGGCTATAAGCATCGTCCACAAGCGGTTGGCCGCCATTGCCGAGCGAACCACGACGCGATGGGACAACGTCGTAACCGCAACGCTGGGCAGGACGAAGGGGGTCTTCCTGATCGTCTTCGCCCTCTTCTGGGCCAGTCTCACGGTGGGGCTGTCGCAGCAGGCGCGGGGTATTGTCGCCGGCATTACGGTACTGGCCCTTCTCGTTCAGGGAGGCATCTGGGCCAGTGCCGCGCTCAAACTCGGGCTGCGGGAGTATGCCGAACAACGACAGAGTGGAGACGCCGCGGCCCTCATGACGATGAACGCCGTCAGCTTCATCGCTCGCCTGGCGTTGTGGAGTATCGTCCTCCTGTTGGCGTTGGACAACCTCGGCATCGACGTCAC